>DATGLK010000050.1 GCA_035294265.1 Candidatus Binataceae bacterium | reverse complement strand
GCCGCCCCTGGTCGCGGCCTTTTCTATCGGCGCTTATAACCCTTGGATCAAACATCACGCCAACCCCGAGCAGGTCTGGCGAATGTTCAAGGACAGCGGCGCGCGCTACTTGATACCTATTCATTGGGGCACTTTCCGACTCTCCCAAGAACCGATGCAAGAGCCCATCGAGCGGCTGGAGCGCGCGGCGGGTGCCGACGCCAGCCAGATCGTCATCCGGCAGGTAGGCGGTTTATTTCAAGTCGGTGCCGCCCAGGCATCTCCAGCACCGCTCGCATCGTCCCATTAGCCTGCTGCTCATTAGCTAGCTTTCGCTCTCCTCGCCGCTTTGCCCTCCTGGACAAGCCATCGTTACGCGAGGGGGCTCGTCGCCATTGAGTTCGACGCCAAGTGCACGCGTGCCCGACCAAACGCGAATGCCGGCTCACGCGGCCTTGGGGTGACGAGCACCAATTTATCCTGATGGAAGAATTCGTAATGGTCGGCACTCTCGTTGACGCTGGCCATCAGTCCCACATCGCGCCACTTCACGTGGTGCAAACGCCGCTCACGGCCAGTTGTACTACGAGCAGCAGCGGGGTTCTTGTCTTCATGTTTCTCCGCCGGTCGTAGCGACGGGAAACAGATTTCCACAGCTTTTCAGGGTGGCCCCGGCGTCCTCATCGGAGGTAGGAGCGCGCTAGGTACTGGAGGTTCTGTGCGCTGGAACTCAAGGGCGCGTTGGATAGTTTGGGCGCACTGGGCGTCGGGCGCCCCTACGGGCGTACGTGCGCGAAGGGAGGCTTCTATTGCGCGGGCGCATTTTGGATCAGCGGTTCCCACACCGACCCCCCTTATTCCGATGGGAAAGTTAAAAGCCCGCACATTGGGCACCACCCGCGGGTGAAGCACGGTGGCCTTCTGCCCCAAAACCGTGCTTGGAGTAGAAATTTGCGCCAACGCAGGCATGGAACCGAAGAACGCTAAAAAGAGCGCCGTGGCAATTGCCATACGGGTTGCGCTTCGCATGCATTCACAACCCTCCCAGTTGTTCGCCCTCATCGCGAACATCCAACCAGAGCGGCGGGCGTCTTTGGGTGGCTTGCACGCAGAGTCGGCGCGTTCAGACTGTATTGACCGTCTCCTTTGTGGCAAGGCCAAATACAGATGGCAAGAGCTAACGTCGGGCGACTGTGGAATTCTTTAGGGATGATTGCAAGGGTCTGCCGCCACTTATTTGAGAAAGCATTTACTGACGGCTTTTGAAACCTGAAGGCACTGCTTGCGGTTGAAACGACGAAATACCTTGTCGCCGCGTCTGCTTGATGGGTACGGCCCTAGCTAACCCAGGCTAGCCGCCTGAGGGGCGTAGCCCTAGCATCCCGAAAGTTGTTCTGCGCCAGCGGTTCTTTGTCCGTTCCCGCTCCGCTTCCAGCGCCATCAGCAACCGGATCGCCGCGGGCGGAGCGGTCTTTGGCCGACCGCGAGGTTGCGAGCGGAAATCGGGCCACGAATCGGCGGCTTCCCCGACCGGGTAATGGTGCCTGATTGCGCGAAGGGCGGAGCTTGCGGAGCCGAGGCAGGTCTGACGAAGAGGGAGACTTTCCTTATTGACTGGTTCGGAATTGCAGCTTCGGTTGGCATTAAGGAGCAAAGTTTTGCTAGCTTTTGGTCGCTGATGATCGGACCGCTGAGCAACGCGAGCGCCGTCACACCGTCCATCTTCTGGGGAATGTTGGCTCTGACGCTCCTGGCGTTGTCGGTCGCGGCTTGCGGATCGGGCGGCGGCTCGCCAAGTATCCCACCCGCGGTCACCGCTACTGTTCCCGATTCTCAAGTCCATTCTCAAGGCATGGCTGCCGTCGTTGGCCGGCCGGGACGCGTGCAGCCAAACACCGACGTGCTGGCTAGCACGACCAATCCGCCGGCCGCTTCCTGGCCACTCGTGCGGTTTTACGGCGAGGACGGCTCGACAAGCGGTGCCGATGGCAGCTTCAGTCTCGAGGTCTGCGCGCAGGTCGGCGCCGTGATTTACGTGTTCGTGTCACCGGTCGCGGGCGGCAGGTTTGCTCCGAATTGGGTTCTGAGCGCGCAGGTAACCGTGCCGTAGGGATTCGGCCCATGATAGGAAAAAGTTGGGAGATTGCCGGGGAACCTCCCAATCCCGCATGGCTGAAGGAAGTGCAGCATGACACTGGCGCTTTGCTCTGGCGGGTCGGTCAAGGCTTTTTCGTCGGCGCCATCGTGATCGTGGCCGCCGACGGGGCTGTGCTGCGTCTGTTGGGTCGCCATCTCTGGCCCAATCCGTTCGCGATCACCGCGCTCGCGATCGCTTTTGTCCTGCTCCTCTCGCAACGGCTGTGGACCGGTTGGTGGGCGCCGGCGCCTGGACCCTGGTCATGCGTCGCGGCTTCGACCTGGAGCTCGATCGCGGTCTTCACGGCTTTTTGGGCGCTCTATAGCGTCACGGGCAGCAGCCAAAGCCTGGATGCGACCGGCTTCAACGAGCCGGTTCGGCAAGCGTACGCTTTTATCCACGGCCGGGCTTGGGTGGAACCGGTACCGGCCTTCATGGAGCACGTGACCTTTCACGGGCGAACCCTGTTGGTGCATCCCCCGCTGGCGGCTTTTCTGCTGGTGCCACTGGTCGCAGTTTGGGGGATGGCGGTCAATCAGACGGCGGTGTCGGTATTTATGGGCGCGGTGGAAATCGCGCTGGCCTGGCGGCTGCTCGGGCTCCTCCATCTCAGGCTGTCGCCACGCATCTGGCTTACCCTGTTTTTCGGCCTAGGCACCACCCTGTGGTTCGAGGCGACGATTGGGAATAGCTGGGATTTCGTCATCGTATGCTCGGTGCTGATGACGCTGCTGGCGCTCAACGAGTTGTTCGGTTCCGCGCGCCCGTGGTTGATGGGTCTGTTGACCGGAATGGCGGCGCTGGCCCGCAACGACCAGTTTCTCACCTGGCCGATTTATGCCGCGATCCTTTGCCTGCGCGGACGGCCCCTGAGGGAGCTGTGGAAGCTGCTGCCCGGATGGGGTATGGCGCTGGCAGTTTACGGATGGTTCAACTACATGCGCTACCGCACCTTGGTTGACCTTACCTTCAGGCTGTACTATCCGCACGATCCGGCCCATCTTTCGGCAACGCACGGGCCCTTTTCGATTCATTACCTCCCCAACAACCTGTACACCCTGCTGTTCATGGGACCTACCTTCAGCGGGCGCTTTCCCTGGATTCGTCCGACCTCCATGGGCCAGGGCTTACCGCTTACCAGTCCGGCCTTCGTGCTTGCGCTGCGTTCGAGCTTCAAGCAGAAGATCATGCCGCTGCTGCTGCTGGCGGCGCTTGCCGGCAGTCTTCCCAGCCTCACCGTGTACGCCAGCGGCTACGTGCAGTTTGGAGCGCGTTATTATGTGCAGGTCTACCCGTTTCTGCTGGTAATGATGGCGATGGGAATGAAGCGACGCACCGATCAGCTCAGCAAAATTCTGATCGTCACTTCCATCCTGTTGGTCGCTTTCGGCCTCTGGCAGGTACGCGCTATGGGCTTTGGCTAAAGCTGGCTCAATAGCGCACCCGGGGAAGATTCAGACAGTACTGCCCGATCATCCCTGGCCTCGGCGCCGCGATACTAAATGCTTCTCCATCAGTTGACCGGCATCGCCTGCTTAGAATAACCAGTATCGTCTCCGGTATCGACGCGGCGCAAAAGGGCATGCTTTGAAGACCGCCCGCAGCTCTCCCGTGACGCGATTGGCCAGGTAAGTGCCTCGTCCGGATAGCTCAGCCTGCAGCTCCGCGGCCTGATCTTGAGTTATCGCCGCCACGCGTTGCGGAAGCAATCGCGCCGGCAAGCAGCGCTCTTGGAAACCTCAACTCTTGGGCCAAAATCGCCGTTGCGCATGCGGCGATTGCGGCATCCAGGGCCGGCCTCTGCGCGGGCGGCGCAGATCGATGTGCTCCCCGGTCCACACTCGCGCCTCTACCTGCAGCGACGCGTTTGGAGCGACGATTCGCAACAAGAAATCGATGTTTCGGAGAGTATTTGCGCGCAGAGAGCGAACAGCAGGTTGAGAACGCCGTCTGGAAAGCGAGCAGCTAAGCGATGGGTTCTAACCGCCCACTATTCGATGCGGGCGGAAAGGAGAAGGCGAGCGATGTCTTTGAATCGAGCGACAATCATTGGACATCTCGGCGCGGACTCCGAACTGCGGAATCTGCCGAGCGGGCAGCCGGTCGTGAACTTCACGGTCACAACCGACGAAACGTTCCTCGACAAGCAGGGGCAGAAGCAGGAGCGGTCGAGTGGCATCATGTTGTGGCTTTCGCGAGGCTCGCCGAGACCTGCAAGGAATACCTGAAGAAGGGACGCCAGGTATACGTCGAAGGCCGCTTGCGCACGCGCGAGTACGAGGCGAAGAACAACGGCGGC
>DATGLK010000049.1 GCA_035294265.1 Candidatus Binataceae bacterium | reverse complement strand
CGGGAAGTATTTGGAGATGGCATAGATGTCGCGGTTGATCTTGGAGTTGGCCCGATACAGTGGAGTGCCGGGGGTGTCGTAGCCGATTTTGGCCTGATCGCCGGCCGCGATGCCCCAGGCCATGATGATGCCGGCGATGATCAGCAGACCACCGCGCATCGCACCCGGCTTGACTGGAATCTCCACCAGCTTGCCCAGTCCGTTCTTGAAGAAGGCCGGGGTCAGGTCCCACAGCTTCTCGCCCATCGCGCCACCCTTGAGCCGGGGCACCGGTGAGAAGCTCAAAAAGATTGGTTCGAACACGAACACCATGGTCAGGGTCGAGGCCAGCCATACCGCCCCCGCCAAGCCGATGTGATGCAGGACCGGGATGCCGCCCAGGGAGACGAAGATGATGCCGGCGATGTCAGCCACGATCGATAGGAAGCCGGGCGGCAGCATGTAGTTGGTGGTGGCCACAATCGCTACGTACTTGTCGCCCGAGGCGTCCAGCTCGTTGTAATAGCGCCCCTGCCACTGGATGCCGTGGCTTAAGTCACGCGCGGTCAGAATGAAGGGTATGACCAGCATGACGGGGTCGAAGTTGTAACCCATCCAGCCCACGAACCCCAGGCCCCAGATGGCCGACAGGCTGCCGGTGACGATCGGTACCCACCAGATGTTGCGATGGCCCAGGCTGACGTACAACAGGACGATCATCGCCAACACGGCGGCAATGAAGCAGATCATGATTGCCGGCAGATAGTGATAGCCGTAGCCGCGCACCATCGGCTCGCCGGCCAAATAGACCACGGTGTCTTTGTCGGTATATTTCTTGGCGATCGCCTGGGCGTCATTGAACAGCTCCTTGTAATCCATGTGCTGTTCGTTGAAGGAGGCGTTGATGACGGTGGCGGTTTGATCGCGGCTCACCAGATGGCTGAGCGCGTCGCGATGGATGAAGACCTTCTTGCGCAGCAGATCCAATTCGGCCTGGTTGGCCGGCGGATTAGGATACATGTAGGGCTGCAAACTGACGCCGCCAGGTACCGATTCCGCATAGCTTTCCAGGTAGGAGGCCAGCGAATAAACCTCGTCGTGATTGACGCCATCCATCTTGTTGACGTCGAAGGTGATGTTAGTCACCTTCTGCAGTGTCGGGATGGTGAAGATGGTGCCGTGACGGGCCTTAAGCATGATCTCCAGGGTTTGCGCGCCGCCGAAGACCTTGTACTTTTCGTAGAGCTGAGTGTAGGGATGATTACGCGGGAAGAAGTCGGCAAAATTAGTTGCGATCTGGACCTTGGTTACGCCGTAGATCATGAAGGCACTGGCCAGTACCAGAATGATACCGACTGGGACGCGGAAGCGTAGCACGAAGCGCCCCAGTCCACCCATTCCTTCGGCGCCCCGTCCATCGACCTTTTCCATTACGCCGGCTGGAAGATCCCAGCGCCAGCAGTCCTGCCAACGTGTTTCCCCCTGTGCGTTAACTGTCCGCTGCCCAGTGTTTGAGGCCATTTCACTCCTCCGAACTACGCTATCCCCGAAAACGACGCTTCCTGACCTGCCCGGCGCTGGCCAGGCGGTCATGGGCGAAGCGTGTGATGCTTTTTAGCCCACTGTCTTGCTCGCGTCCAGCGTCACCGGGGTAGTGACAAAACCGGCCTCACCGCGTCGGCCAACGACCAGCCAACCGGTCGAACAAGCAACTGTCGAAGGCCAACATCGCAAAGACACGCGTGCGATTCAATGGGCGGGCGAGAAGGAAGTTAGAGAAAGCGAAGCCGGGAAAATGCCGCAGCCGGCCCCTCTTTATATTTTGGTCCGGTTATATTTTGGTCCGGGTTGGAATTAGGCCTAACGTGACACTGTGTTCAAGCTGAGCGGCAGCCCGGCGTAGTTGACTGGCTGACCGGTGGTGCCATCACGGGCTCCGATGGTGGTGAGGGTTTGCGCTGAGCTTGGTGGGGGAAGCAGGCTGGTGCTAGCGCTTCCGCCCCCGCAACCGGCCAGCAGCAGCGCGCCCCCAACCAGGAGCGCTCCACTCACTTTGCGCGCGCCAGCCATCCCTTCAATCTAGCCGTTGGCGCGCCTTGCCCGCTGATCGCGATTCACCATCCAACCCGCTGCGCAGGTAATTAAACCATCGAGCCACTGTGGGCAATAAACAGCGTGCAATTATCGCGGGGACGCGGTAGCCTGGGCTTGCTTAACCGCCAACGCCCACTAACATGTTGGAATGCTGGATCAGGAATGGCCTGCTATTGGTAGATTGAAACCGCCGTTTGTCGATGCTCCGGAGAGGGTCTTCCATAAGCCTATTGCCACAAGCCCGTGGATGGCGGCAACGCGCAGGGCTGAAGCCCCTGCAAACGATTGGCCGATTCTTTCGACCTGCCGCTAGAGCGAGCCGGGATGTTAAGTTGGCTTAAACGCTGGCATCCGCTTTCCCAGGATTCCGATCAAATCCGCTATTTGGGACTGATTCTGTTGGCCACCGCGGTTGGCGTGCTGGCGGCCCTGGGTAATCTGGGCTTTCAAGCCCTGATCAAACTGTGTGGAGAAATCTTCCTAGTGCGCGAAGGTGACGCCCTGCACATCTCGCGCGGCCTTCCCTGGAGCCTGCTGCTGCCACTGGTGCTGGCCAGCGGCGGGGTGGCACTGGCGCTGTTCGAAGCGCTCTTTCCCGGCGATATCCTGGGCTATGGGTTCGCCAATTTCCTGCGCATGGTCCACTTAAACGGGGCGCGCATCAAGCGCCGCTTCATCCTGCTCAAAGCCGCCGGCGCGGCGCTCTCGCTGGGGTGCGGCGCGTCGGTGGGGCGCGAGGGCCCGATTGCCCAAATCGGGGGAGCGATCGGCTCGGCCGTGTCGCAAACCCTGCGCCTGTCCAGCGAGCAAGCCAAGGTCCTGGTAGCCTGTGGCGCGGGCGCCGGGATCGCCACCACCTTCAACGCGCCTTTGGGCGGCCTGCTTTTTGCCCAGGAAATCGTCTTGTTGGGCGAGACCGAACTGACCAACCTCTCGCTGCTAGTTATCTCTACCGCCGCCGGAGTAGTGACCTCGCGCGCCTTGCTAGGTAATCTGGCGGTTCTTCCCGCGCAAGCCTTCATCCTGCGAAGCTATTGGGAAATTTTTATCTATGCCGGCCTGGGCGTGGTGCTCGGCATTCTTTCAGTCATCTATATCCGGCTGTTTTACCGTATCTCCGATTTCATCAAGGGTCTGCCGATGCCGCAGTGGTGCCAATTGTTGCTGGGGCTGGCGGTGGTCGGGATGGTCGCGATTCCGCTGCGCCAAAATCTGGCTGACGGCTATCCGGTAATCGACCAGGCGCTCAACGGGATGCTGCCCATTCGCCTGATGATAGCCCTGCTGGCGGCCAAAATTTTCACTTCTTGCGTCTCGCTGGGTTGCGGTGCGCCAGGTGGTGTGTTTGGCCCGATCTTCTTTGTCGGCGCGATGGCGGGAGGATCGCTGCACGGCGCGCTGCATTCGATCGCGCCTGAGCATATCTCCGCCGGTCTGCGCGGCTCCTATTCGCTCATCGGCCTTGGGGCCTTCCTGGCCGGCACCACTCACGCACCTTTGACCTCTATCTTTCTGCTCACCGAAATGACCGGCAGTTATACCGCCACTCTGGCGGCCCTGGTCAGTTCGGTGATCGCGATGGTGGTCGCACGCACAATCGAACCCCAATCGATCGATACCTATGCCCTGGCGCGTCAGGGTATCAGCCTGGAAGGCGACAAAAACCGCTTGGCTCTGACCGGTTTCAGCGTAAATGCGGTCCTCAAGGGGGAGCCGACCACGGTGGCCGCCGAGGCTAGCCTGGAAGAGGTTTTTCGGCTGGCCTCCGACACCACCCAGGAGATCCTCCCGGTGCTAAATCGCCAGGGTGCCTACCTGGGGACGATCGCCACTCGCGACTTGGTGGCCGTACTGACCTCGGAGGCCGACTTGCGCGGCCTAGTCAACGCGTACGATCTGAGTCGGCCCAATTTTCCCAGCGTGGCGGCGGATTCCAACCTGGAGGACGCGCTGCACGTGATGGAGGATGAGCTGACCAGCGCGCTGCCCGTGCGCAACCCCGACCATCCGCAGCAGCTTTTGGGCTTGGTGACGCGCCAGGATATTGCGAAACTATTTAGCCGAGCCACCGGTTCGGTCTCGCTCTTCCCTGGCCGCGACACCCACATCTTCTGGTCCGGCGGCTATCGTGTTGCGCGCCTGCGCATACCCGCCGCTGCCGACGGCAAGACTTTGCGCGAATTGGGGACGCGAGTGCGTTTTGGGGTCAATGTGCTGGCGGTGCAAAATCGCGATCGTCCCGGGAGCGGCTTCGTACTGCTGGAGGCCGACCAGCCGCTGCGCGCGGGTGACGTCGTGATCGTGGCCGGCCGCTCGGTCTCCATTCGCGCCTTCGAGCGCGAATTGCACGGCGAGTAGACGCTACCAGCGGGGGAAGGTCAGCAGCGGAATCCCGAAAGCGCTCTTGCCGATCAACTCACGCGCCCGCGCGTTGGAGAGCGGATGATGAATGCCGGCATGCACGTCGCGCAGCATTCGCTCCAGCGGATGGCGGCGCAGGAAGCCGTGCGCGCCGACCACCTCGGCGCATTGCTCGATTGCCGCCAGCGCATTGTTGGTTGCCGCGTACTTCACCATTACGACCCGCGCCAGGCCGGCTTCGCCCTCGAAGCTGGCGCGGCTGGTCTGATAGGCCTGGGCGGTGTCGCGATACAACGCTTGTGATTGTGCCACCAGCGTTTGGGCCTGGGCGACCGCGAACTGCACCGCTGGCAGGAAGCTTATCGGGCGGGGCTGGGTCAGTGGGCGATGGTGGGCGGCAAAGGCGCGGGTGAAATCCAGCGCCGCGATCGCAATGCCGGTGTATATCGCGGCAATCGACAAGCTGAACCAGGCGAACAGCGACACCGTCTCCGCGCCGATCGGGCCTAGCGGGCGGCGGCCAGTCATGTCGCTTACCGGCACTTTGACGTCAGTGAGCTTTAGATCGTGGCTGGCGGTGGCGCGCATTCCCATCGCGTCCCAGCTCTCCACGATCTCCAGCCCTGCGGTGCCGCGCGGGATAAAGAAGGTGGCCGAGGAGGGCGGTCCGTCATCCTCGATAGTGGCCAGTACCATGAAAAGGTCGATAACGGGGGCCAAGCTGGTGAAGACCTTGCGCCCATTGAGCACGAAATGGTCGCCAGAAAGCCGGGCTTTGGTCGCGAACAAGCCCCAGTCGCCGCCGGTTTCCGGCTCCGATAAGCCGCCCCCGATGATCTGGCGATCGTGTCCAATCTGACGTAAGAAGCGCTCCTGGCGAGGGTTGAAATCAGCAAAATCCAGCATGCTGCCGATTCCGAACAAATGCATGTTGATCGCCAACGTGGTAGCAGCGCAGCCTTGCGCCAGCCGTTCCTGACATCCGATGAACTGGAGCAGGTCGGCGCCCAGGCCGCCATAACGCTGGGGCACCAGCAGAGCGGAATAGCCTGACTCCTTGAGCTGGGCGATGTTTTCGAAGGGAAATTCGCCGCTGCGATCATGGCTCGCGGCGCGCGGAGCGAATTCGGCTGCCAGGCGGCTTGCCAAATCGTATAAAGCTTGGGCGTTGTCTGCCATTGCTCGACTTTTGAGTGGGACGGGTTTCATCAAGCTTAACCGCGCAATAGGCGGATGCAAGGCAAAACCGCCGCGGTCAACAGGATCGCCGGACAAAGTCACCGGCGAGGCGTTATTAACGACCGCCGCTGGACGCTGCAGCCGGAGCGTCAGCTCACCGAAGAAGTCGCCGCCATAAAGAACGCGGGGAGTTCAATCGCTTTGGATGCGATTAACTAGCTGTGACAACGTTGTTCGCGGATGCTACGGCAAGCGTCGGCGGCCTGGCTCCCGCATGGCTTGGAGACCGCAACTTCCCGCATCGCGCCGCCGCGTGGGATGACGCTTCGGTACGAGCCGTCCCGGTTGCCGCTGGCGGAGCCGTGCGCTAAAGCCAGAGCAGAATCGACACCGGTATGTCGGTGGGAGGTCGTGCGATGGATCAATGGCAGGTAGGCGCAGTCCGCATCGTTAAGGTGATCGAGGACCAGGACGTCTGGTTAGGCACTCGGCTTTGCGACGAGATGCATCCCGACAACGTGCTCAAGGAAGCCTCCTGGCTAGTCCCTACCTTCGCCAACGAGCGGGGCAAAATCCTGCTGAGCTTCCATACTCTGGTGCTGGAGTCGGCCGGTCTGCGCATCCTGGTGGATGCCTGCGTTGGCAATGATAAGCAGCGGAGCAGTCCGCTTTATCATCGCAAGCACACCAACTTTCTCCACGATCTGGCAGCGGCCGGCTATCCGCCCGAGTCGATCGACCGGGTCATCTGCACCCACATGCATGTCGATCACGTGGGTTGGAACACCATTTTGGTCGATGGCCACTGGGTGCCGACTTTTCCCAACGCCCGCTACCTGTTCAATCGGCGCGAGCTGGAGCATTGGCGCACAGTGCCCGCCGCGCGCCTGCACATCGAGGACTCGGTGCTGCCGGTGGTCGAGGCGGAGCGGGTCGACTACGTCGAGTACGGCGCCGCGATTACGCCCGAGGTCTCAATCCTGGGCACACCTGGCCATACTCCCGGTCACATGGCGGTCAGGATTGCTTCTGGTGGCCATCGGGCGTTGATTTCTGGCGACCTGCTGCATCATCCGATTCAGTGCGCCCATCCCGAGTGGAAGTGCAAGTTCGACACCGACGCCGAGCAGGGCGTGCGCACCCGCCGAGATTTTCTGCGCGAGTGCGCCGAGGGTGGCACGCTGCTTTTTGGCAGCCATTTCCTGACCCCCTCGGCTGGCCGCGTGGTGCGCCATCAGGAGGCCTTCCGCTTCGCCATTTGATGCTTAACCGGCTGTCGGCGAGGGGGCAGCCGGAACGAACAAACCCTGCGCGTAAGGCATCATGGTTTGCATCAAGTTGACTTGCGAATCCAGGCTCTTGCCCAGCCCTGATAGCAATCCGATCACGCGGAAGATGAGCAGGATATCGGCCGGGATCTCGATCAGCGGATTGGCGCGCAGGATGCGTGGCAGCCCCTCTGACAATTCCTCGACCATCGCGGGATCGGCGTAAGACTTCTGGCGCTTGATCGCGTTGCCGATCATCAGGTCGGTCAGCGTCGCCATCTGATCCAGTGAACCATTGCGAGTTTTGAAGCCCAGGCTAGCGAAGGTCTGAATGATCGCTTCCTTGTCCGCACTTAAGATCGCCAGGGTCAGCCGTACCACACCTTGGCGGAAGGTGGGAGAAAAATCCTTGGCCAGACCGAAATCCAGCAGCACCAGGGTGGGACCTGGCCGCACCAGCAGATTGCCAGGATGGGGGTCGCCGTGGAAAAAACCGTGGGTGAGGATCTGCTCACAGAAAACCTCGGTGAGCTTCTGGGCCACGGCCGGCCGGTCGATGCCCGCGCGTGCCAGCTCCTCGCTGTCGGTGATTTTGGTTCCCTCCATGAATTCCATGGTCAGGATTCGGCGCGTGGTCAGTTCCCAATAAATCTCGGGCACCAGGACGTCGCTGCGCTGACTGAAATTGGCCCGTACCCGATCGCAGTTCTGTCCTTCATGGATAAAATCGAGTTCCAGGGGCACATAACGCAGCATCTCGCGTATGATGGCGCGGAAGTCGAAGTTAGGTTCCAGCCACGCCAGCCAACCCAGCACCATCACCAGGTTATGTAGATCGGCGTGCACCCGCGCCTCGATCCCGGGATACTGCACCTTCACCGCGCATTCCCGGCCGTCGCTCAGGCGCGCGCGATGGACCTGGGCCAGCGAAGCGGCCGCCAGCGGCACGGGGTTGAATTCGGCGTAGAGCTGGTGCAGTGGGCGGCCCAATTCCCGCTCGATTTGGGATCGGATCACGCTAAACGGACGCGGCGGCACGCGATCGTGCAAGCCGGCCAGGGTGTTAACCCATTCGGCGGGCAGGACGTCGGCGCGGGTTCCGATAAACTGGCAGGTCTTGATCAGCAGACCTTCCAATTTGACTGCGGTTTTGTACAGCGCACGGGCCGCGCGCAGATCGAGACGGCGAAAACGCGCGGTCAGATTGCGATCGCTGACGTGACGACCCCAGAGCTGAAGGGTTTTGTATTGCAAATAAATCCGTAACGCCAGGAACACTAACAATCCCAGCCGCCACCATCGTTCGTATATTCCCAGCCGGACGCTATCTGACTTCGACACTTCGCTGCTGGCCAAAAACTACCTCGTAACTTGCGCCAGCGCGCCCCCCGCGCCCGGCCTGCTTGGGCCGCCGCCGCGGGTGTGCGCGATGACACATGGGATGCATGAATGGTCTTTCCAGGGTAGCTGGCGGCGGGCCGCGGATCGAGGTTGCCTTGACCCGCCCACTGGCAGCGCGCGGGTGCTGCCGCGGCATAAGCATTGGTTGGCCGGGCCCATGCTCCGGCGCTAGGCTAGCAGCCGCCAATGGCCCAAAGCGCGATTCCGCCATCCATCGTCAAGATTACCCGCCACTACTACCTGGTGTGGTGGTTCTATGCCTTTGGCGGCGGCTTTGTGTACGGCGTCTATCCGCTGTTTTTGCGTGCCCGCGGCCTCAACCTGTTGCAGGCTAACGGTGTCTTGGCGACCTATTTTTTAATCACCTTTGTGACCGACTTGCCAACTGGTGCCTTCGCCGACGCGCTCGACCGCCGGCGCGCTTTTCTGCTTGCATGTACCCTGCGAGCTTGCGCCTTCGCGCTTTATTTCTTTGCCCGTGGCTACTGGCTCTTCGTCCTGGCCGAAGCCATCGACGCGCTCGGTACCACCTTTGGCAACGGTGCCATCGATGCCTGGGCGGTCGATGCGCTGGAAGCGGCCGGCTTTGTCGGCATGAAAGATCGCATCTTCTCGCGCGCTTCCCAACTGACCACGGTGGGCTGGCTGACCTCGGCCCTGACCGGTGCCTATATCGCCAATCACAACCTGGCCTGGCCTTGGCTTCTCGGCGCGGCGGGCTACGCGCTCAGCCTGATGGTGGGCGCGCTGTTGATGAAAGGGCGGGCCAAGGCTCGGGTGCAACCGCGCGACCTGGTCCATGAAATCGCCGGGCGTGCCCGCAACGCGCTGGCACTGGGCTTCAACAACCGCGCGATCCTGATGCTGACGCTGGCGTACGCGGCCCAGACCGGGGCCTGGGCACCCTACTGGATGATGTGGCCGGATTATTTCGTCGATCACCTCGGGGTAGGAGTGTGGATCATCGGCTGGCTGTTTTGCCTGTTCAGCGTGGGCCGGTTGATCGGCGCCGAGGTTATCGTGCACATGCCGCCCTACGCCAGCCGGCGTGCACCGATGCTCTCCTGGCTGGCGTTGGCGTGTGGAGGCTTGCTGCTTGCAGCCGGTTTGGCTGCTGGCCACGTGATCCTGATGCTCGCGCTCCTGTTTGGCATGAATTGCTGCTCGGGTGCAATGCAGCCACTGGCGCTGGGCTGGATCAACGAGCAGCTCGAAGCCGACAGCCGTGCCACCCTGCTTTCCTTTCAGAGCACCTTCGCAACCCTGGGCGGTGCTATCGGGTTGTTGTTATGTGGCTGGATGGCCTTGTGGCACGGCCTGATGGCGGGATGGTACCTGGCTGCGACGCTAGGTCTGTTCGCTGCTTGGTTCTATTCACGCCTGGGCGCCGCGCCGAAGCCCGCGATTGGAGCCTCGGTGCAGGCCGGCTGAGCGCGCCACTTAGCAGTCACGATGGTATCACGATGGTATGCGGAATTGGCCGATGGCTATGCCGTCGCGGGCCCGGTTCCTTTTAGTGCTTGCCGTAGTCGAGTGGCGCCCCTTTGCGTTGCGCGATGAGATAGGCTTCCAGCGCGCGCATCTTGGGATCGTTGGGATCGAGGGTCGCATTCTTGACCTGATTCTCGATGCACCAGTCGATCATGTCACGTAACAAGGCTATGCGCTGAAGCTGCTCTTGGTACTGATGAAAGCTGGCGTAGGTGTCGCCCTGTTGGCTTTGAAGGTTGGTAGCTGCAGCCGCGCCGGGACCGGCAAGGTGTGCCCCGCCAGCGTCGGCCTTGCTGTGTCCAGTCGGGGAGGAATCGTTGGCCGCCATCACCCAGGATTCCTCGGGATGCTTACGTTGCCATTGAACCATCAGGTTGCTAGTGACCGCGAGCGCCTGGGCGTGGGACATCGCCTGGGCGGCCCGAATGGCGGCGATCTTGCCAATAAAGTCTTCCATCCCCTTATTTTAGACGGTCTTAAAACTTCTACTTTATCTATATAATCGTTAAAAAAATCTACGCGCGTTTCCGCGGTGAATTTTTGACCCGCCCGCGCATCACCACGTGATACTCGCGCACCTCGAAGCCGTTGAGAGAGTCAAGCTTTGAGACCGCTAGCGAGTCCCATGGGATATCGTGGATCTGCCCGGTTTCCTCATCGACGAAGTGATGGTGATTCTCGACGTTGGCGTCGAACAGCGTCTTGCCGTCGTCCAGCACGACTTGCCGGAGCAACTGCTTCTTAACGAACAGATTGAGCGTGTTGTAAACGGTAGCCCTGGAAATCATGGGAAAACTCCGCCGCACTTTGGACCAAACCTGGTCTGCGGTGGGATGATCGCTGGTGCTCAGCACATAGTCGGCTACCGCAACCCGTTGGGCCGACGGTTGGATGCCTGCGTTACGCAGAAGGCTTATGCTAAGCGATTCGGACACGCAATCTAGACTATATCTAAAACTATAACGCGTCAAGCTGGTATGCCGCTTTCACAGTCGACCCGGTCAGGTAACTCCCGAACATGGAGGTCGCCGCAGCCATGATCGACGACCGCGGCGCCGATATCTCAAGCTGCAACTGTTTCAGCCTGCAAGGTGATGATGGGCGCCAGGTGAGGCGAACGCCCCGCGTCTCCCAACGTTTGTGGTGGTCGGGCAGCGTCCTGTTACTTTCTGGGGCCGGAATACGAGACGCCGTCCGCAAAGGGGCTTGGGAGCGGGCAGAAGGAAAGCGCGCTGCCCGATGCCGCGGACAGGAAATCTCACAGCCTCGCTACGGCCCGGCGGCCTCAGTCGCGATGATAGGCGGCGTGCAGGCGGTCGAGTTCGGCCCGCGCGGCGCCGATCAGTTCCAGGCCGCGATGCAAAAGGGCGCGGCAGGCGGGATCGGTGGCGCTTGCTAGCGCCTGGCTAAAATCCGCTTCTTCCGAGGCGGCTTCGCGCCGGCACCATTCGAGCAGCCCGCGATCGCCCAGGCCCAGGTTGGATTCCAGGGCCAGAGCCAAACTCTCCAGCTCACCCCCGAGCGTGCCTCGATGGGGCGGTTGCGCGCCCAAGGCACTAATGCGCGCGGCGAGCTCGGCCGCCATCTGCTGCTGCCGATCGGACTGGGCGGTGAAGAACCGTTCCAACCATTCCTGATCGGCATGCTCGGCGGCTCGCTTGTAATGCTGGGCCGCATCCAGGCATCGCTCAGACAGCTTGATTAAGACGCGCGCTGCTTCCATAAGCTCCTCTTGCTGAATCGGGTCCACTTTGGTCCTGGCGGCTCGGTCTGACAAGTTCTTTAGGCGGGGGTAGGAGGCTTGCGGTTGCGCCCGTGATAGAGTCTCGGTTTTAATAGCGAGCGGTTCGCGCACTGCGCCGGGGGATTGGAGTGGCTGAAGTATTATGGAATTTCCGCGAATAAATCGACTGCCGCCGTACGTTTTCAACATTATTACCGACCTGTGCCACACGGCGCGGCAGGCTGGTGATGATATTATCGACTTTGGGATGGGCAATCCCGACGGCGCCACCCCGCCCCATATCGTGGCCAAGATGGTGGAGGCAGCTACCAAGCCGGCTAACCATCGCTATTCGGTCTCGCGCGGGGTCTTCAAATTGCGTCTGGCGATTACCAACTGGTACCGGCGGCGCTATGGGGTTGAGTTGGACCCCGATAGCGAGGCGATCGTGACCATCGGCTCCAAGGAGGGGATCGCCCATCTGGCGCTGGCTCTGCTCGATCGTGGCGACGTGGTTTTGGCGCCCAGCCCAACCTATCCCATCCATCAATACGCCTGCGTGATCGCAGGGGCGGAAGTGCACGGGATTCCGATGCGCCAGGGAGCGGATTTTTTCGTGGAAATGATGGCGGTGGTAAAGCGCTGCTGGCCGCGACCCAAATTCATGGTGCTCAATTTCCCCCACAATCCCACCACCACCGTGGTGGATCTGAAGTTCATGCGGGACGTGGTCGATTTCGCGCGCGAAAACGATATCCTGGTGGCCCACGACATGGCCTACGCCGATCTGTGCTTTGACGGCTACAAGGCGCCTTCATTTCTGCAGATTCCCGGCGCCAAGGAGGTTGGGGTGGAATTTTTCACCCTCTCCAAAAGCTACAACATGCCGGGTTGGCGAATCGGTTTCGCGGTGGGTAATCGTGAGATGATTGCGGCGCTGGCGCGACTCAAATCCTACTTCGACTACGGCACCTTTACACCTCTGCAGGTGGCGGGCATCGCTGCCCTCAACGGACCCGATGATTGTGTAAACGAGATTGTCCAGACCTATCAAAGCCGCCGCGACGTTCTGGTCGATGGCTTGGTACGGGCGGGTTGGCCAGTTGCCAAGCCGCGCGCCACCATGTTCGTTTGGGCCCCCATCCCCGAGCCCTTCGCTGCGATGGGTTCGCTGGAGTTTTGCAAATTCTTGCTGGCGCAGGCCAAGGTCGCGGTCTCGCCTGGCATCGGCTTTGGCCAGGACGGCGATGGCTTCGTGCGCTTCGCCCTGATTGAAAACGAACACCGCATTCGCCAAGCCATGCGCGGCATTCGCTATGCTTTGCAGCACCCTGGCTTCAGTCCCGCCAAGCTAGCCGGGGGCCGCGGCTAAGGGCCGCGGGGATGGTGGTGGCCGACTCGGCGCGCAGCGTGCGCATTGCCCTGCTGGGCTGCGGCACGGTGGGCAGTGGAGTGGTTAAGCTGCTGCGCTCCAATGCAGCGCTATTGGAAGCCCGCCTGGGCGCGCAGTTGGAATTGGTCGGGGTGGCCGACCGAAGTCTGCGCCCAGATCCTGACCTCGGGCTGAGCCAGGCCCTCATTACCCGCGATGCGCACGCTTTGGTTATCCGGCCCGACGTCGATATCGTGGTGGAGCTGTTCGGCGGCCTGGAGCCGGCCGGCAGCCTAATTGAGGCGGCTCTGGCCGCGGGCAAAGATGTAGTCACGGCTAACAAGGCCTTGCTGGCCGAGCAGGGCGAGCGAATTTTTGCGGCGGGGGCGCACTATGGGCGCGCGATCGGGTTCGAGGCCAGCGTGGGGGGTGGAATCCCGATTATTCGCACCTTGCGCCTGGGCTTGGCAGGCGACCGCCAGCGCGCGGTCTACGGGATCGTCAACGGCACCTGCAATTACATACTCAGCACCATGGCACAGCGGGGGAGCGAATTTGCTCAAGCCTTGGCTCAGGCCCAACAAAACGGCTTGGCCGAGGCCGACCCCAGCCTTGATATCGAGGGGCATGACGCTGCCCACAAGCTTTGTTTGCTGGTAATGCTCGCCTTTGGCGTGCTGCTCAAACCGGCGCAGGTCTATACTGAGGGTATCACCCGCATCACTCAGCAGGATGTGGCCTACGCCGGCCAATTGGGTTTCGTTATCAAGTTGCTGGCGATCGCCAAGGAAGAGGCCGGCGCGGTCGAAGCTCGAGTCCATCCCACGATGGTTCCGGCCGGCCATCTGCTGGCCAGCGTGAGCGGCGCCTACAATGCGATCTACATCCAGGGCGCGGCTCTGGGGGCCACCATGTATTTTGGCCTGGGGGCGGGCCAGATGCCGACCGCGACGGCGGTGGTGGCTGATATTGTGGAGCTGGCGCGGATGCGACGGGCCGGGGCGAGCGCCAGCGCGCAGGTGCTGGGATATCCCTTTGGCGCGCTCAAACCGGCGCAACTCAAGCCGATGGACGATGTCATCTGCGAATATTATTTACGCTTCATGGCGGAGGATAAGCCGGGGGTTCTGGGTGCTATCGCCTCGGTTCTAGGGGAGCATCGAATCTCATTGGCTTCGGTCATCCAGCATGAGCGGGCGCCCACCGTCAGCGTCCCGGTGGTGATGCGGACCCACGCCGCGTCCGAGCATGCACTTAAAGCAGCGCTTGAGGAAATTGGCCGCCAGCGTATTGTTCATGGGGCGCCGGTGGCACTCCGCATCGAGGAGCAACTTTAAGGTAATCCGATGGCTCAGGGATCTCTCGCAATAGGCGTCACGCGGCTCACTCGCTGGCCTGGAATCATTGAACATTACCGGCGCTTTCTGCCAATCAGCGAACAGACTCCGGTGGTCACGCTGAACGAGGGCAATACCCCCCTGATCGAGGCCCCGGAGCTGGCCGCGCGGCTGGGCCGCGAGCTTAAGCTTTACCTGAAATTCGAGGGACTCAATCCCACCGGTTCCTTCAAGGACCGGGGCATGACGCTGGCGATGAGCAAGGCACTGGGCGAGGGGGCGCGCGCCGTGATCTGTGCTTCCACCGGCAACACCGCGGCCTCCGCCGCGGCCTATGCGGGACGGGCCGGCCTTAAGGCTTTCGTCCTGATTCCGAAAGGTGCCACCGCGCTGGGCAAGCTGTCGCAGAGTGTGATGCACGGGGCGCGGGTGGTCGAGGTTATTGGAAACTTCGACATTTGCTTGAAGATGGTGCGTGACTTGGCCGAACGCGAGCCGGTGCGCATCCGCCTGGTCAATAGCATCAACCCCGACCGCATCGCCGGGCAGAAGACCGCGGCCTTCGAGATCTGCGATCAGCTCGGCGAGGCTCCCGACTATCATTTCCTGCCGGTAGGCAATGCCGGCAATATCACGGCCTACTGGGCGGGCTATCAAGAGTACTACCATCACGGCTTGGCTCGGCGGCTGCCGCGCATGATGGGGTATCAGGCGGCCGACTCGGCCCCGATCGTGCTCGGCCGACCCATCGACGATCCTCATACCGTTGCCACCGCCATCAAGATCGGCAATCCGGCCAGTTGGAAGCAGGCAGTAGCGGCGCGGGATGAGTCGGGCGGCCTTATCGACCTGGTGACCGATGCCGAGATCTTGGCGGCCTATCGCCTGATCGCGGCCTGTGGAATCTTCGCCGAACCCGCCTCGGCCGCCTCATTGGCGGGTGCGATCAAATACAGCGCGGCGGGCACCCTCAAGCCGGGCTCGGTGATCGTATGCACTCTGACCGGTCACGGACTGAAAGATCCCGACACCGCGCTTAAAAATCTCAGCAACACGGTGGTGGTGGAACCGGATTTGAGCCGGATCGTTAAGCTGCTGGAGATCGAGTGATGAAGTACGTAATCGTGCATGGCGACGGGATGGCGGATTGGGCCTGTGCCGAACTTCAGGGACGCACTCCGCTGGAGGCCGCGCACAAACCCAACATGGATCGCATTGCCAGTTGCGGCGAACTGGGAATGGTGGCGACTATCCCGCAGGGTATGGCACCCGGCAGCGATGTCGGCACGATGACGATGCTGGGTTACGATCCTGCCCGTTATCATACCGGCCGCGCTCCGATCGAGGCTGCCAGCCAGGGTCTGCCGGTGAGCGCCAGCGATGCGGTCTTCCGCATGAATCTGGTCAATCTTAAAGCGCAGGATGAAGGGCTGACGATGGCCGATTTTACCGCCGGCCATATCGGGAGCGACGAAGCCGCGGCGCTAGTACAAAGCCTGCACGAACGGTTGGGCGGCGGGGATATCCATTTTTACCCCGGGGTCAGTTATCGTCATTTGATGGTCTGGCGCGGCGGCCCGGTAGCTGCTCAGACCACGCCTCCGCACGACATCACCGATCGTGCGGTTGCGCCCTACCTGCCCCAGGGTGAGGGGGCTCAGCGGCTCAACCAGTTGATGGCAGAGGCGCGTGCCATTTTATCCAACCATCCGGTCAATCAGGCCCGTCAGGCGGCGGGTAAGCCGGCCGCCACCGACGTCTGGTTCTGGGGTCAAGGCCGGCCACCAACCCTGCCAACCTTAAAGCAGCGCTTTAATAAACAGGGCGCCGCCATCTCCGCCGTCGATTTGGTGCGCGGATTAGGCCGCCTGGCCGGACTAGAGATTATCAACGTGCCCGGCGCCACCGGTTATCTGGATACCGATTATGCGGCCAAGGGACGCTACGGCCTTGAAGCCCTGCGCCATTGCGACTTCCTCCTGCTCCATATCGAGGCGCCCGACGAGGCGGGCCACATGGGGCGTGCGGATCTGAAGGTTCAAGCTTTGGAGCGGATCGACCAATTGATCGTCGGGCCGCTCTTGCAGGGGCTGCCGGCGATGGGTGAATTCAGGCTCCTGCTAATGCCCGATCACGCCACCCCATGTCGCTTGAAGACCCATTCCAGTGAGCCTGTGCCCTACGCGCTGGTTTCCGGTGCTGCTTTGTCTTCGGGGGCGGCTCGCTGGCGGCGCTATACCGAAGCCGAGGGGTTGCGCGCCGGGCTGGCTTTGAGCCAGGGCT
>DATGLK010000048.1 GCA_035294265.1 Candidatus Binataceae bacterium | reverse complement strand
AACCATGCCTCCAGCTCCTCCCGATCTGTTTAGCTTATTTCCACCCAGCTCCGCTTTACGCCCATGCTGGCTGGACAAACAACCGCTCCACTTAGTTCACGGACACTATGCCAGCCTTGCGCTCTATACTTTCGTGGAATCGCCGGTAGCTCATGAGCAAAACGAACTCAGGCGAGCGAAGTCTGCGGCTCTTCAGTCGGGGCGTCGCAGGTAGAGCACGCCGAAGTAGTTGAGTTCGTCGGTCCAAACCCGATCGACGGCAAAGCCTGCCTGCTGGGCTAGCATGCGCAGCTCGTCCAGACTGTATTTATGCGAATACTCGGTGCAAATAGCCTCTCCCTCGGTGAAAAAAATCTCCTGTTCGGCCATCGTGACTCGTTGGGCGACTCGGCTGAGCAGGTACATCTCGACGCGCCCGGCGCGTGGGTTGTAAAACGCATAATGCCAAAACTGGTCGGTTTGGAAATTGGCGCCCAATTCGCGGTTGATGCGCACCAGCAGGTTGAGATTGAAGGCAGCGGTTACGCCCTGGCGATCGTTATAGGCAGCGTGCAACAGGCGCGGATCCTTTTTGAGGTCGGCGCCTAGCAGCAGGCCGCCGCCGCGTCCGCACAGGTCCGCGGTCTGTTCGAGCAGCGTCTGGGCCGCGGCTGGCATGAAGTTGCCGATCGTCGAGCCGGGAAAGTAGATCACACGCCGGCGCGCGGCATGGGTAGAGCTGGGCACAGTCAGCGGCGCGGTAAAGTCGGCGCAGACCGGGCGAATTTCCAGCCCAGGGTAGTCACGCGCGAGGGCGTAAGCGGCGGCTCGCAGGTGTTCCCGCGAGATATCGATCGGAACATAACCGGCGGGTCGAGTGAGATGGTCCAGGAGCAGGCGGGTTTTGGTGCTGCTGCCACTGCCGTATTCCAGCAATAGGCAATCTGGGCCCAGCAAGTGCGCCATTTCCGGACTGTGGCGGCGCAGGATCGCCAATTCGCTGCGGGCCGGATAATATTCGGGCAGCGTGCAAATTCGTTCGAAGAGCTGCGAGCCAACCTGGTCATAGAAATATTTGCAGGATAAGGCCTTATCGGGCGCCGCCAGGCCGCGCAGAACATCCTCGCGGAAATCGGCGGTCGCCGGCGCCAGGTCGTGAATCTCGAAAGGGGTGCGGGTAATCATGCGCAGTCGCGAGCCAGACGCAGACCGCTGAACTGCCAGCGTGCTTCGGCGGGAAAAAAGTTGCGATAGGTGTGGCGCGCATGGCTGCGCGCTGTGACACACGAAGAGCCTCTCAAGACCATCTGGTTGCACATGAACTTGCCGTTGTATTCACCCAGTGCTCCGGCCAATTGGCGATAGCCCGGATAGGGGACATAAGGACTGGCGGTCCACTGCCAGACTTCGCCGTGAAGCTGTTGGAGCGGCCCGTGATCTTCCAGCGCGGCGGCGGCGCTGGGATGAAAGTGCGCGCTCTCCAAAAAATTTCCGGCAAGTTCAATTGACTCAGTCGCGCATTCCCATTCCATCTCGCTGGGCAGCCGCGCTCCCGCCCAGCGCGCGTAAGCGTCGGCTTCGTAATAGCTGAGATGACAAACCGGTTCCTCCAGTGTGAGGGGTAACCGCCCGCCCAAGGTGAAGACCATCCATTGGTTGTCTATGTGATTATCGTGGCAGTCACTTGGGCGGTTGTCTTGGCGGCTCCAGTAAAGTGGCGCCTCCCACCCGTGTGCCTGGCGTGCCGCCCAGCCGTCGGATAACCACAGTTGGGGCCGATGATAACCATCGTCATGCATGAAGGCGAGATAATCGCCAACAGTAACCAAGCGACTGGAGAGTTCGAAATCCTCCAGAAAGACGCGATGACGGGGTGATTCATTGTCGAAGGCAAACCCTTGGCCGCGATGGCCAACCCAGGCTAAACGAGAGGGATAGTACAGCCAGCGCGCCGGCTCGGCCGGCGCTGGGGAAGATAGCGTAGGAGCACGATAGACCGGACATAGGGGATTGGCGCTCCAGGCGTGTTTCAGGTCGGTCAGAATCAGCTCCTGATGCTGTTGCTCGTGATGCAGACCGAGGACAAGGGTGGCTTCGATGCGCTGCAACAATTCTTCGTCCGCGCGGTCCAGCAGGGCCGCTATCTGTTGGTCCACCCAGCTTCGATAGTGGTTGACTTCGTCAACGGTGGGGCGTGACAACAGACCGCGCCTAGGGCGAGCCCAGCGCGGACCAACCGCTTCGTAGTAGGAATTGAACAGGAATTGGTAGTAGGGATGAAAGGGGCGGTAATCGTGCAAGAAGGGAGCAAGGACAAATGTCTCGAAAAACCAGCTTGTATGCGCCAGATGCCATTTGACTGGACTGGCCTCGGGCATTGATTGAATTACGTAGTCTTCCGCCACCAGCGGCTCGCACAGGGCGGCGGTCAATTGTCTCACCGCCAGGTAGCGCGCATAAAGGGCTTTTCCCGGGAGCTGCCAGTCGCCGTGTTGAGATTGCGTGGGTAAAGCTCTGGAGGAAGATAGGCTGACGGCTTCCATAAAGTTCCTTTATCGTGCAGGCGCCGAAGGAGGTGGATGGCCCGCTCGGCCGCTTAAGCTTCGCCGCACCGGCTCCGGCGGGGTGAGAACCCTGGACCTAAACCTGCGGCTCGGTCTGACGGTTTGTCCCAGACGTCTGATGGTTCCTTCCAGGCATGCTTTGTAAGACTCGCCCAGAGCCGCGATTAGCTGGGAGAGGCTGGTTTCGTTATGGGGCCTCCCAAGCATCGCATCCGTATTCGGCCATCCTTGCGCAACCGATCGTTTAGTTCAAGAAAAACGGCCGGCTGCTTTTTCTTTTGGAGCGGCTACCTCGACCGACCAACCACTTGCCTATTTGGTTGTAATCCGGCGCAGCGCGACGATAAAGTTGACAAGTGAAAACCTCCTTGGCAGCACGTCTTCGCGGCGTGCTCGCGCGAAAGCCTGGATTTGGGATACGGGGAGCGATGTGACGGATTCCGCAGCCCTTACAGGAGGATGAGAAAAATGGCGGCTGTTTGTGAACATTTACAAGGTTTGACGGCGTCCAGTTTCGCCGTCCCCAATACCCCCGACGCCTGCGAAGATTGTCTCAAGGAAGGGACCACGTGGGTCGCCCTGCGCGAATGCCAATGCGGCCATGTAGGTTGCTGTGATTCCTCCCCTGGCAAGCATGCCACCCGCCATTTCAAGGAAACCCAGCATCCGGTGATGCGCTCGATAATGCCTGGACAGAGCTGGGACTGGTGCTACCTAGACCAGGCCAAGGGCGAGCTCGCCGGCTGAGCTAAGGCGTGAGAGCGTCGATTCACGCGCGCGCCATAAGCGTTCTACAGGCTTGCCCGCGACCGTTGGCGGCGCGCACGAGATGGCCGTTGCGTCGCCGCTGAAAAGTCTCAAGCACACCGCTTCCCACCCCGCGATTTCGTCGGGGCGGCTGATTGCCGCGGGTCTTATCGGCAACGTTCTGGAATGGTACGACTTCTCGCTCTACGGCTACTTCGCGCCGATGATCGGCCATTATTTCTTTCCCAGCCGCAATCCCACGACCTCCTTGATAGCTGCCTTCGCCGTCTTCAGCCTGGGCTTCGTTACTCGCCCGTTAGGCGCGGTGCTGTTCGGCTATATCGGTGACCGCTACAGCCGGGAACGCGCGCTGACCCTGTCGATTCTGGCGATGGCGCTGCCGACTTGCGCCACCGGCCTGCTGCCCGGCTACGCCACCATTGGCTTGGCCGCGCCGTTGACAATGCTGGGATTGCGACTGACCCAAGGACTGTCGGCGGGCGGCGAATACACCACTTCGATCGTGTTCCTGGTGGAACGCTCCAGCGGCGGCCGGCGCGGGTTGATGGGCTCCTTCGGCCTGCTCGGCAGTCTAGCGGGCGGGATGTTGGGTTCGGGCTTGGGTGCGGCGCTTGCCTATCTGATAACTCCAGCGACGCTGATGGCCTGGGGCTGGCGAATCCCTTTTATTGTGGGTTTCGCGCCCGCCTTTTTCGGTATCATGCTGCGCCGCCAGTTGGCCGCGCACGCCGATACAGTGCCGCCCACACCTGCGACAATCGGTCACATACTTCTGGTTCAGTGGCGCTGCGTACTGGGAGTATTCGGTCTGGAGCTGCTGGAAGCCGTGGGCTTTTACACAGTTTTCATATATTTAGCCACCTATTTGACCAAAGTGGTGGGCCTGCAGGAGCGCCAGGTCTTTACCATCAATACCCTGTGTCTGGGCAGCGCGCTGTTAGTGATTCCGTTGAGCGGTTGGCTTTCCGATCGAGTCGGTCGCCGGCCGTTGTTGCTGCTAGCAGCCAGTGCCGCCGCGCTCTTTAGCTGGCCGCTATTCATACTGATGCGGCGTGGCAGCTTTGCCTGTGCTCTAATGGGTCAGTTGGGCTTGGCGATCATCGTCGCGCTTTACGAAGGTGGTGCGCCGGCCGCCGTCACCGAAGCCTTTCCCACTGCGGTGC
>DATGLK010000047.1 GCA_035294265.1 Candidatus Binataceae bacterium | reverse complement strand
CCTGGGTCTAGCGCAGGACCTCGCGATCAATTTTGTGCGCAATCTCCGCAACCGCTTTCACCGCTGATTCATCAATTGCCAGGCCCCCGTGGCGCAGACCGCAACGGGATACGGTGTGAATGACCCTAGCCTGCCGCGTGCGCTTGCGTAGAATAATCGCTGACCGAAAAGCTCAAGCTGTGCCGCTTGAGCGCTCAGGAGATCATGTCGCCCCTGGCCCGTTCAATAATCGCCGCGCTCGTATTCGCGACCGGGCTCATCTGTGTGAGCACCGCCTTCGCAGCCAACAATAGCGCACCCGCCAACGGCTTTATCCAAGGGCGGCTGGTGGCGGTTCCCAATGCGGTGCGTCTGGTTCGCACGCCTCCACGCGGGGTGCCGCGCGCGCGCATCTTTCTGACCGAGGCCGCAACCGGAAAGCTGCTCCAGCAAACGCTTACCGCCTCCGACGGGTCGTTCAGGTTCAGTGTGCCGCCAGGAAACTACCTTCTGATGTCGCCCACTGCCAAGATGCCAGCTCAGGTGGCCAGCGGTCAGACCACGCCCGTGGTGCTCCAACAGATCGCGCGCTGAACGCGCCCCACATCATTTAATTTTATCACCGATCCACCGATTGAACCGCCTCATCCAGGACCGCGCACAAGCCGTCGGTGAAAGCGGCTGGCAACCGCTTACGGCACACCACCTGGAGCCGCTCGGCTAGCGGTAGCTGTTGATCTTAGCAGTCAGATACTTTTCATCGGTCTGGGCCTTGAAGCTAGGGTAAATCTCTTCGTAGCGGTAATCGTCGATCGTGATTTCGCCCACCATTTATTTTTCCTCGGGCCAGGCTATCACCGCAGTATAACATCTGTGGGGCGCAACCTTATCGCTGGCCTGGTTGCAAGAAGTGAAGGGTTAAAAAACGACGGCGATTTTACGCAGGTTATCCGCGCATACGCATCTCGCCCAACTGTGCTATAGGAACAGATTGCATCTCTGGCCGGAGGTCAATCGCGATGAGCCAGATCGGCCTCGCTCCCAAAGTCGGTGGCTTTAGTCACCTGAGCTTGCCGTGCCGCGACCTTAGCGAAGCCAAGGAGTTTTTTACTGAAGTCCTAGGCGCTGAAGTGATTTTGGAGCGCAGGGATTCGCCCTTTGTCGAAGTTGTGCTGGGAGGCGTAATCATCGGCCTCTCGCAGCAACCGGGCGGCTGGACTGCAGCCGAGGCGGAGTTTCCTCACTACGCTTTTTATATCGACGCCGCCAATCTGCTGCCGCTTAAGGAACGGCTGGAAAGCTTCGCTATCCCAACCCATCCTCCCTATACTCGTAATCGCAAGGAAGCCCTGATGTATTTCCGCGATCCCTCGGGCAATCTGCTGGAATTCTATTGCTCGGAGGGTTTCAAAGGCGTGGAGAACCTACCGATAGCCCGGGCCGTAGGCGGCACGTACACCGTCGACTTCAAGGCACTTAACTATACCTATTGGCGCCGCCCCTCGCTCACCAAGGGCGCCGATTCCCAATCCGCGACGACCTGAACAGGCACTTACTGTAGGGTATCGCACGCGGAATATCGGCAACAAAGAAGGGACTCTCAGCAGTGGACCAGCCAGCACTACGCCTCATTTCAGCCGCCACGCATGTACGGGAAGACCCGGCCCTATGGCATCGCGGCCTTCCACCCCATGCTTGGAAGCGGGCGCGTCTGGTGCTCGATGATTCCCCGGGAATGGCTGCCGCCGGCGACTCGGCTTCGTTGCTCACGACGGCAGCTCGGAGCGGAGTGGGCGCGGTGCTGTTATACGCAACGGTGGCGCGCCGATTCTTCGCCCTGCGCGATCCCGAGCTGCAACAGTCCTGCTTTCGCCTCTATAACGATTGGATGATTGACTATTGCCAGAGCGCACGCGAGCGCCTGTTTGGGATCGCGATGCTTGCGACTTATGATATCGAAGCGGCGGTGGACGAGATCAAGCGATGCCACCAAGCCGGGCTCAAGGGCGCCGAAATCTGGGAAATTCCCGACCCCGCCATTCCGTTCTCTTCCAACCACTACGAACCGCTGTGGGAAGCGGCGTGCGCTCTAAAACTTCCCATCAGCATCCACGCCACCCAACCCGCCCGCTTTACGAAAGGTGGGGCCGACGGCACTCGCGTAGACGCGGTGGGAAAAGAGCTCGGGGCAATCAGCAACGCCGTTTATGACCTAATTTTTTACGGCGTGATGGAGCGCTTTCCAGACTTGAACATTGTGCTTGTGGGACAGGAAATCGGCTGGATTCCGTTTTTCTTTCAGCAGTTAGACTACTATTATCGGCGCTTCAGCAAGCAGCTGACTTTGCCGCTAAAACAAGCACCGAGCGAGTACCTTCGCCGCCAGATTCATGCGACTTTATGCGAGGATGCGGTGGGGATCCGCCAACTGGTGGGCCGCGACGCCGCCAATTTCATGTGGTCAAGCGAGCTTTTTGAGCCCGCCTACGAGCGCGCACTCGTCGACCGACTGGCGCCTTTGACGTCCGAGCAGCGAGCCCAACTCACTTATGCGAACGCGATGCGACTTTACCAGATTGAAAATCTAAACCAGGGGTAAGTGAATGGCACAGTTGGAACTGGCGGCGGCAGCCGAAGATTCTCAAGGACTGATCCCCTTCAGCCTGCGTATCCCGCTGCTTTCGGAGGGCAGCAAACACATCTTGGTCGCCGAGTCCGACGGGCTGTGGGTAATGATCAAGTCCTACGCCTCCGGGGGCGAGAACGCTTTACATGCCCACCCCAAGGAAGATCACCTGTTTGTCGTCCTGAAGGGTGAAGCGACCTTTTACGGCAAGGATTTTACTCCCGTGGTGGTGCCGAAACATCGCGGCATGCTAATTCCCAAGGGCGTTCTGTACTGCTTTCAGAGCTCGGGCAACGAAGAACTGGTGCTGTTGCGAGTGGGCGAGGGCCGCCCCAGCAAGGATCATAATCGCCAAGGGGCCGACGGCCGCCCGCTGGAGGGCGACTCGGCGGCCAATAAAGATGGCGGCAAACCCGGAGTGCCGATTCCAGGCCTTTTCTTCGGCGACTGATCGTGCGGCCTGCTCGCGATCAAGCTTGGGGAATGAAGCGGCGCCAACGCACCGCCCAGCCTCGGGAGAAACAGCGATGAGCGACAATTTTACGCAACCCGTGATCTCAGCCGACTCGCACGTGCATGAAAACCGCGAGCTATGGCTGGCGAAGCTTCCCCCGCGTTTGCGCGAAGCCGCGCTCGCGATCAAGGGCTTCGATATCCGCGAAGGCAGCGGGCCGATTCAGCGGGTGGGAGAAATGGCTCGCGACGGGGTCAGCGCCGAGGTCATCTACACCACGCGCGGGATGCCAATGTTCGGGCTGCGTGACGTCGAATTACAGGAGACGTTGTTTCGCATCTACAACGACTGGCTAATCGAGTTTTGTCAAGCCGCTCCCGATCGCCTGATCGGCATCGCGCTGATTTCCGCCTACAATCCCCTTCATGCCGTAGCCGAGCTTCGACGATGCCGTGAGGCCGGGCTGCGGGGGGCGATGCTGTGGCAAGCCCCGCCGCCCGAATTGCCCTTTTACTCCGAGCATTATTCACCCATCTGGGCGACCGCCCAGGAGCTACGGATGCCGATAAGCCTGCATATCCTGACCGGCTTCGACGGTAGTCGCGAGTTGTTTGACAAAGGCGTCACCAACGAGGTCTGCCGCATTTCGGTCAACGCTAAGCTCTCGGCCGCTATGCAGTCGCTCTTTCAGTTGCTGTTTTTCGGTGTACTGGATCGCTTTCCAGATTTGAAATTCGTGCTGGTGGAGCAGGAATTCGGCTGGTTGCCCTTTCTGCTTGAGCGCTGGGACAACTATTACGGCCATAACTCGCCAGCGGGCCACGCCCTTTCTCTTTTGCCAAGCGAATACTTTCGCCGCCAGGTCTATGCCACCTTTTTCAACGACAGCGTGGGTTGCGCTCAGCTTGGATGGTGGAACGGTGCGGAAAACATGATGTGGTCCAGCGACTTTCCCCATCCTAATTCAAGCTGGCCCAACTCCCGTCAAGTAATTGCTCGGCTGCTGGGCAAGTTGCCCACCACCCTCCAGCGCAAACTCCTGTGCACCACGGTTGCTGAGCTATACAACTTGCAAATTCCCACTCCCTTGACCTGGCGCGAGGAAGAGACCACGGCGCAAGCCTGATTCAATACGCCGCGCTGGCGAGCTTAACGCCTCCGTTACGCCACGGTCGGGCTGGCACCAGCCGTGGGCAGGACGAACGTGCCGACCGACGGACGTACCAGCGAGACCATCAGAGCGGCGACCAGGGCAAAGCCGATCGTTATTACAAAGGCAGGAATGTAGCTGCCGGTCACGTCGAAAATCCGCCCGGTCCAGATAGGTCCGATTGCCATCGATACCGCGGACGTGCAGCGCAGAATGCCGCTGAGGGAGCCGAACCGACGCAACCCTGTGGCTTCGGACAACAACACCGGAAAGAGAGAAAACACCGTGCCAGAGGGTGAGCCCCAGCAGATAACGAACAGGACGACGAATAGCGGCCCCAGGTGCGGATTGTCGATCCCGCAAAAGGCGGCAGTCCCCAGCGCCTTGGCGAGCAGCGCACAGGCCAATACTATTCGCACACCAAACCGATCGGCGATTACGCCGAGCGGAACCGTCCAAAGGGTGGACAACAGGGTCTGCGCGGAGAAGATCCAGGCTGCGTGCTCAGCGCTGAAACCAACGCCAATCATATAAGTCAGCGAATGGGTTAGGAGGCCGATCTCGCCCTGCTCGAAAACGAAGTCGGCCACGATGCACAACCAGAACGCCAAAGTCGCAAGTGCCGGCCGGAATTCCAGGCCCGCTAAGGTAGCAACCTCCTGCGAAGTCGTTTGCGCCTTGGGAATGGGCGGCCGTGTACGCATCACGAGCAGCACCAGCGGCAGCACCAGCAACAGGATGGGAGCGTCCAGCCAGCGCATCGCGGCCGGCCAGCCTTGGCGGGCGATAGTCCAGGTCAACAGCGGTGGCGCAATGCCAATGCCCAGCGACGCGCCGGTCGTCACCAGACCGCCAGCAAATCCGCGATGGTCGCCGAACCAGTTGACCGCCACTACCATGTTACTCAACATGCCCGCCAGCATCGCCCCCGTGCCGAGCAGGGCGAAGGCCGCCATCATCGACCAGATCGAGTCGGCATGGCTGGCACAGTAGTAACCAAGCGCGACTGTTACCAAGCCGGCGCCGATCACCCAGCGTGCGTCGAGCCGGTCCATGATCCAGCCCACCAGCGGCGCCGCTACCGCGCCCGCAATATAAGTGGCAAACGCTATCCGCGCGGCTTCGGCGTGACTCCAGCCAAAGGCTCGAATCAGCGGCGTAAGAAACACGTTGGGAACGGTCAAGTTGGGTCCAATGACCACGATTTCGGTCAGAAACAGCGCCAGCATCACTGACCAGGCACGCGGTTGCAGCATTTTCATTGGATTTCTCGGACCCGACAGGGGCCGCGCAAGCCGCCGATTTCTTATTTCCAGAGCTCGGCCGTGGCGAGCTGCGCACCCAAAGCCAGGGTCTGCAGCTTCGCCCACGCCAATTGCGGATGAATACGTCCGCCCAGCCCGCAGTCTGTCCCGGCGATCACGTTTTCCCGGCCGACGATACGCGCATAGCGTACGATTCGATCGGCCACCACCTGGGGGTGCTCGATCAGATTAGTGGCATGGCTAACCACCCCAGGAATCAAAAGCTTCCCCTCCGGCAGCTTGACCGCTTGCCACACTCGCCATTCGTGTTCATGCCGCACGTTGCCGGCCTCCACCGAGTAGGCCCCGGCATTGACCTGCAGGACGAGATCGACAATGTCGCGCAAGGGTATGTCCGTGGAGTGTGGTCCATGCCAACTGCCCCAACAGAAATGGTAGCGAATGCGATCTGTTGGCAGCCCACGCAGGGCGTGGTTAAGAGCCTCGATTCGCACCAGCTCGAACTTCTTGAACTCCTCCAGCGGCGGTTCGGGGTCGATCATGTCCCAGTTGTCGGACAGGCTTGGATCGTCGATCTGAAGCACCAACCCGCCCTCGATTATCGCGCGATACTCCTCGCGCATCGCCTCGGCCGAAGCCAGGACAAATTCCTCTTCGGTCTTGTAGTAATGGTTTTCGCCGCGGGCAAAGCTGCCGGGCGCAATCGACGTCATGAAGCCTTCCTCGACCCCGGCCGCCGCCATGGCCTGCTTAAGATTGGCGACGTCTTGCCGAATGGTGGCTTGCCCCACGTATTTGATTGGGGCGGTACATACCGGCCGGCGGGTTGGGCGACGCGCGGCGCTGCCCAAGAGCGTCCCACTGGACTCCGGGTCCTGATAAAAATCGCGAAACTTCTGCCAATCGCGCCGCTGGGCGATGGAGGTCAAGGCAATGTCGGCAACACTGGATTTTTTGTGCGCCGACTCCGCCACCGTCTCGGCAGGCACAAAACCCTCCAGACGGCCGAAGGCGTAATTCCACCACACCCCGTAATCGTAGTTGGCCGTCATCGGCTTGCCGAATTCGCCGTCATTGGCAACGTCGATCCCCGCTTCCCGCTGCTTCTTGACCACCTCGGCCACCGCGGCGGACAGACACTTCTGGTAAGCCGCGCTCTCCACCGGCTCGCCCGCGGCGCGCGCCTGGTTCAATGCGATCAACTCCGCCGGCCTCGACAGACTTCCAGCGTGCGTCGTAATGATCCGGTCTGTGCTGCGCTTCATCACCTGACCTCCCGCCTGACTAATGAGCAGGCTTTACACCTTCAAACCTCCGAGCGCCAGCGCTGCCGTCTCGCGAGTTGCGACCACCCTTAGCATGCCGCCGACTGGCAAACGCCAATTTTGCAGGCCGCACTTGCTAGCCAAGATACCCAGCTCAGAAAATCGCCTGCAACCTGTCCGCGCCCGGGTGTTTGTACCTCATACTAATTGTAGATCTGCTGCCGCGCGGAAACGCGCGAAGTGCGGCGCACTCTGGTCAACTTGTGACAGCGTTCACCTGTGAGAGCTACTAGACCAGCGGCCCCGTCTCCGCGACGTCGCATCGGTCGCCTCGGAACGGGCCAGCGGCGACGCGGACGTAGGCCGCCAAATACCGCCCATTCTGGCTGCTTCATCGAGAGCTCTGCGCGTCCGCGGGCAAACGCGCCAACCGGCCATCGCGCTCAAGCTGGTCGAGGTCTGTGCTCGGGCCCTGATAGCGATACTGAATCGCTATCGCGCACACCTTGGACCCGACCAGACAGCCGATCCCTGCCTCGGCTCATGTATGCAACCGCCGCTTAGCGCATACATAGCCAAACCATCACCACCGCCCCCGAGAAGCTGCGATCGAGAAAACTAACTGCTTCCTAGAGATTTTTGGAGCGGGTGATCGGTTTCGAACCGACGACCTTGTGCTTGGCAAGCACACGCTCTACCAACTGAGCTACACCCGCCCCGCGTCCGGAGTTATATCGTTTAACCGCCGAAGCCGCGCTTGTCAAATCGGCTTCCGCTCAGGCCGGCCGACAGGCGAAACCCACTGAGCAGAATCAGCAGATAATCCAAGCCGGACCACAAGCTTACGATCAAGGCCAGCCACAGCAGGAACATTCCGGCAGCGGCAAAGTCGAGATGAAGATAGCGGTAATGAATAAGCAGCGCCTGCACCGCCATCGCCTGCAAGGTCATCTTGTATTTGCCCAGCTCCTCGGCCGCCAGCACCACTCCTTGCACCGCCGCCATCGCTCGCAATGCCGTCACCGCGACCTCGCGCCCCACGATCACAACCACCATCCAGGCCGGCACTCGTCTTAATCCCACCAGCATGATCAGAGCCGAGCAGACGATAAGCTTATCCGCCATCGGATCGAGAAATTTACCCAACAGGCTGACCGAGCCGTAATTGCGCGCAATGTAGCCGTCGAGATAGTCGCTGAGGGTGGCAAGCAGGAAGGCGCCGCCAGCACAGGCCGAGGCCACTGGGCCGCTGAAAGTAAGCAACCACACCAGCACCGGAACCATCGCGATCCGGCACAACGTCAGTACGTTGGGGGTGGTCAAAGTCACCGCCGATTCCCGAAGCTCCCGTCAACCATACGGCAGTGATGAATACGGAGCAACGAGTCCTGGCTCTAAATAAGCTAAACTAACTCCTACTTAGCTAATCTTGCCTCGCATCTCCGATTGCCATGATCAATCGGGGGTCGGTTCGCTCGGCGCGGACGCCGGCAGCCCCTGGATCGGTACCTCGGCCGGGAGCTGATCGTAGCGGAACTCCAGCTTCTCCTCGTCCACATCAACCTCCACCAGGCCGCCACCGTAGAGCTTGCCGAATAGGATCTCGTCGGCCAGAACACGGGCTATTTCGCTCTCGATCAACCGAGCCATCGGACGCGCGCCGAAGCGCGGGTCGTAGCCTTTGCTAGCCAGCCATTGACGCGCTTGCGGGGTAAGGTGAATTTCGACTTTCTGCTCGGTCAGCCGCTGGGCCAGCTCGGCGATGAACTTGTCGACCACCCGCTCCATCACGGCGGGCGGGAGCTGGTTGAACTCGACGATGGCAGAGAGACGATTACGAAATTCAGGACTAAACATCCGTTCGATCGCCCCCTTGGGATCGCCGCCGCGAAAATCGGTACCAAAGCCAATCAGCGCGCGCGACAACTCGCCGGCCCCCGCGTTGGTGGTCATCACGAGGATGACGTTGCGGAAATCGGCCTTGCGCCCGTTATTATCGGTGAGGCTGGCGTGGTCCATCACCTGGAGCAGGATGTTGAAGAGGTCGGGATGAGCCTTTTCGATCTCATCCAGGAGCAAGACGCAATGGGGGGTGCGATTGATAGCGTCAGTAAGCAGGCCGCCCTGGTCAAAGCCGACGTAGCCCGGCGGCGCTCCGATGAGCCGTGAGACGGTGTGGCGCTCCATGTATTCGCTCATGTCGAAACGCAGGAACTCCACCCCCAGGACACGCGCCAATTGACGGGCGACCTCGGTCTTGCCCACCCCGGTCGGGCCCGCGAACATGAAGGCCCCTACCGGCCGGTCGGGATGGCCCAGGCCGCTGCGGGCCAGGCGGATGGCTCGCGCCACCATCGCGATGGCGTGATCCTGGCCATAAACGACCTGGCGCAAATCAGCTTCGAGGTTTTCCAGCTTGACCCGATCATTGGCCGATACCGTACGCTCGGGAATCTTAGCCATGCGAGCCACCACTCGCTCGACCTCGCGCACGCCCACCGCGGCAGTCTCGCCTTCGGCGGCGGCCAGACGCGCAGCTACTCCCGCCTCGTCCATCACATCGATCGCCTTGTCGGGCAGGAAGCGGTCGTTGATGTAGCGGGCCGCCAGGTCCACGGCCAAGCCCAGGGCCTCGTCACCGTAGCTGACATTGTGATGCTTCTCGTAGTAGCCCTTGATACCGGCCAGAATCTGACGGGCCTCCTCGCGGCTGGGCTCCAGCACCTCGATACGCTGAAAGCGGCGAGCCAGCGCCTTGTCGCGCTCGAAAGAGCGTTTGTACTCCTGATAAGTGGTCGAGCCGATGCAGCGTAACTCGCCCGAAGCAAGCGCGGGCTTAAGCAGGTTGGAAGCGTCCATGGTGCTGCCCGAAGCGGCACCAGCCCCAACCACGGTATGAATTTCGTCGATGAACAAGATCTTGCGAGGATCTCCCACTACCGCTTTGAGCACGCCCTTGAGACGCTGCTCGAAGTCGCCGCGAAACCGGGTGCCGGCCAGCAGCGCGCCCATGTCCAAGGCGAAAATTTCTGCAGCCCGTAGCGCAGGCGGCACCTCGCCGCGATGGACCGCTAGCGCCAGCCCCTCGACGATCGCGGTCTTGCCCACCCCGGCTTCGCCCACGAACAGCGGATTGTTCTTGCGTCGGCGCAGGAGGACATGGATGGCCCGCTCCAGCTCGGGCTGGCGGCCGACCAGCGGATCGATCAGACCCTTGGCGGCCTTTTCGGTTAGATTAGTGGCGTAGTTGCGTAGTGCCCGCGCCGGCACTATCTTTTTGGGCTCGCCCTCTTCGCCCTCCTCTTCTTCCTCCTCTTCTGGTTGATGCGGGCCGGCAGCGCTGTGTTCGGCCGGATCGACCCCGGTCTTGGAGACTCCGTGCGAGATGAAGTTGACGACGTCGAAGCGCGTCACCTGCTCTTCTTGCAGAAAAAACAAGGCGTAGGAATTCTGTTCCGCGAACAACGCTACCAGTACGTTACCGCCGGTAATTTCGCGCCGCCCAGCCGACTGCACGTGAGCGGCCGCGCGCTGGAGCACGCGCTGGACCCCGACCGCGTAATGTGGGGTGGTCTCCGCCCCCGCCGGCAGCCGTTCGATCTTCTCGTCCAGATAGCGCTCCAGTCGCTTGCGCAGGCGCTGCAGGTCGGCACCGCAATGATGGAGCACATTGCTGGCGGTGGCGTCATGCAACATGGCGTAGAGCAAATGCTCCACACAGACGTACTCGTGACGCCGATTGGCGGCTTCGGAGATGGCGAGCTGCAGCGTGACCTGCAACTCACGGCTGATCATCATACCCGACGCTGGCATAGCTACTTGGCCGCGGGCCTACTCCTTTTCCATCACGCATTTGAGCGGGAACTGATGCTCGCGTGACAATTCCTCGACGGTCTTGACCTTGGTCTCGGCAACCTCGAAGGGATAAACCCCCGCCACTCCCATCCCATTCTGATGCACGTGCAGCATGATACGGGTCGCTTCCGGATGTGGCTTATGGAACACTACCTTGAGCAATTCGACCACGAACTCCATCGGAGTGTAGTCGTCGTTGAGCAGGATGACCTTGTACATCGAAGGCTTACGCGTGCGGGTTTCGGTCTCTCGCTGGGTCAGAATCTCGCCCTGCCCCGCACCCCCATCGACCTTGGTGCGCTGTCCCCGTGCCATTGGAACCTCGCTCTCCACTTCGGATGGATCCAACAATAGCAGATGATCCCCGCAGGCTGTAGATCAGCGCGATCACGGTGAAAAGCGAACTGGTTACCGCCATCTCAGCCGTTACACGCAGCCAATGGAACGGGTTGCTAGAGCCCGAGGATTCACCATTTCTAGACTGGGATTGGCTCTATGCGCTGGAAAAGTCGGGCTGTGCCAGTGCCGAAACCGGCTGGGCTCCCCATCATATCCTGATTCGGGCCAGCGGCGGCGAATTGGTCGGCGCCTGTCCGCTCTATCTCAAGACCCACAGCATGGGGGAATTCGTCTTCGATCACGGTTGGGCGCAGGCGGCTGCGCAAGCCGGCCTGGAATATTTCCCCAAGCTGCTGGTCGGCGTGCCCTTCACCCCGCACACCGGGCGGCGCTTGCTGGTGCGCGCGGGAGCTGATTCCGAAGAGGTTGGTCGCCTACTGGCTCGGGCTCTGCTGACCCTGCGCGAGCGCAACCGGTTGTCCTCGATTCATGTCAATTTCTGCCTGCCGCGAGAAGCCCAACTACTGGTGGAGATGGGCTTTTTGGAGCGGCTGGGCTACCAGTACCATTGGCACAACGAGGACTTCCGCAGCTTCGAGGATTACCTGGGCGCGCTCAAGCACAAACGGCGCCATGCTATCCGCAAGGAGCAAGCCGAGTTGCGCGCGCAGGCTATCGACATTCGGATCTTGGCCGGCGCCCAAATCGACGACGACCTGCTGTGTACCATGTTCGAGATTTATCGAAGCACGATTGACAAGCTGTACTGGGGCCGACAATACCTCAACCTTGCCTTTTTCAAACTGATGCGTGACTTCAAGCGCAACCTGGTCCTGGTGTGCGCCTACGAAAACGATGAGCTTATCGCCGGTACTTTCAACCTTCAGCACGCCGGGGTGATGTACGGACGGTACTGGGGCTGCTTTCGCGAACGCAACTTCCTACATTTCAACGTCTGTTACTACGCCGCCATCGAGTATTGCATCCAAACCGGCTTGCGCCGCTTCGAGCCCGGCGCCGGCGGCGAGTACAAATGGCTGCGCGGCTTCGATCCCGCCCTCACTCGCAGCGTCCATTACCTGGCCCATCCAGGGCTGGCCCGCGCGGTTGGCGACTTTTTGCGCCGCGAACGGCACGAGGTCGAAAGCTGGATAACCGTCGGGCAACAGCAAGGCGCCAAGAAAGCTCCGCCGCCTTCCAACCTCGAACCTCGCTGATTCTCGCGCGCGTACCCTTCCGTTCTCCACTGATCAGGTGACAAGGCCCGGGAGTACAGGCTGGATATGACTGAGCTGCTCCAACGCGATTGCGTGGTGATGACCCTGGGACCGGGAGGGGTCGGTAAAACAACCATCGCGGCCGCTCTGGGGGTGGCAGCGGCGCGGGCCCACCTGACCACTGCGCTGATCACGGTTGATCCAGCCCCTCGCCTGCGCGACGCCCTGGGACTAGCCAATCTGGGCGGCAAACCCACTTATCTGGGACACCAACGGTTGCGGGCCGCCGGTTTGGACCACAAACTGCGCCTAGCGGCAATGATGCTCGATGTCAGTGCGGCCTGGGATGAATTGATCGTCCGCTTCGCTACCCCGCCGGCACGCGAGCGTATCCTAAACAATCGCTTCTACCGCCAACTTACCGAGCAATTCGCTGGCGCGGAAACCTATGCAGCCCTGGCGACGCTCTATGACTTGCATGACAGCAAGGAATTCGAAGCACTCATCGTCGATACGCCGCCGGCCGCCGACGCATTCGATTTCCTACGCGCCCCCGCTCGCCTGAGCCGCCTGCTCGATCTGCGCGCCGCGCGCTGGCTGTTTACCCCACCGATGTCGGCCAGCCGACTGGCGATGGGGGTGATCAGTCGGGCCGCGCGCTTCGTATTGCGCGAGTTGGAGCACTTCGCCGGTGCCGGGGCACTGGCCGCCGTCTCCGATTTTTTCGTCGCCGCTCAGCGCACGCTCGAGCAGATCACCGAGCAGATGCACAAGACCGAAGCCTTGCTCCATTCGGGCGCAGTCAGCTTCGTGCTGGTCACCACCGCCGAGGAGGAGCGGTTGCGCCAGACCCGCCAGCTAATCGACGAGATGAAGGCCGAAGGGTTAGTACCCGCCGCGCTGGTTATCAATCGTTTCGGCGATGCGCGGCTGTGGGAACATCTGATGAGCGAACATGGTGCACCGATGGCGCCGTGGCTGGAGGCGATCTCCAGCTTGCGGGCGGCGCTGGCCAGCAGCTTGGCGCGCGCGCCCGGGCTGGAGGCGTTGGTGCGCGCACTGGAGAGCTATCGGCTGGCTCGCCATGGCGAGTTAGAACGAGTAGCGCGCTGGGCTCATCACCTGCCGCCCTCGCTACCAGTGGTCGCGGTGCCCGAAATCTGGCCTGAAGTGCGTGGTCTACGCCAAGTCGCGCGGGTTGCCGAGTATCTGGCGGGGCCGCGGCTACGATTGGTTCAACTCGCCCGGCGGGCGCGCGCGACACAAGCCGGAGCCAGCCTGTAAGCCGGGTTCTGTCCCCACTGCCGCGGGGGGCGGTCATTCCTCTGGGCCTGCGCTTGCACGCCGGCTCTAGCGACCGTACCCGAGGGTCGAGGCGGGCCACCTACCCTCCTATTTGGTCTTGCTCCGGATGGGGTTTAGCATGCGCGCGCGATCACTCGCGCGCCGGTGGGCTCTTACCCCACCATTTCACCCTTACCCATGCGGGCGGTTTGTTTTCTGTGCCACTTTCCGCGGATCGCTCCGCGCCGCCATTAACGGCCATCCTGCCCTGTGGAGCCCGGACTTTCCTCCCCGTGTCCAACCACGAAGCGACCGCCCGGCCGACTCCGGCCCCAGAACTATAGCGCGGATCGCGCCACCAACAGAGCGGCTCCGGCGTTTAAGCCTGGCTTAGGGTTCGTAGTATAGGACACGCTGGCAGTTGGGACAGTAATAGATCACCTCGTGGCGCTGGATCTCATTGAAGAGTTGAGGCGGCAGCCTCATCCGGCAACCCTGACAGGTGCCCGCCTTGGCCGCCACCACCGCCTGTCCCCCGCGCCGTTCGAAGAGCATCTCATAGCGCTGCACCAGCGAGGGCTCGATTTGTGCCAACAGTCGCTCACGCTCGCGGCGCCGGCGCCCGATAGCCTCGCGCTGCTCCTCGATCTGCCCGGCTACCGCGCGCTCGGCCTCCTGCAGCTCGGCCAGGCCGCGCTCCAGGCTTTCGGCCAGCTCGCTGATGAGCCGCGGACGTCCATCGGCCATCTCCAACTTGGCCAGCAACTCAGCCTCCAAGCGCTGGTTGCCTTCCTTGAGGCTCTCGACTTCATGCCCCAGCGCCTGCAACTCGCGTTCGTTTTGGATCTGGCTGAGCCGCATGCGCTTGTTGCGGATTTCGACTTCGCCGGCAGCCAGCGCTCGCTCCAACTCGCGGCGTGACAACTCGGCCTGCTGTTCATCGGCGCGAAGGCGTTCCAGCTCGATGGCGGACTGCTGGTTGCGCGCGCGCAGCTCGTCCACGCGCGCGGTAATTTTGCTCAATGCCTGCTCCTGCGCACGCAACTGCTGGTCCAGCGCCTGCAGGCTGGCCAGCCGGCTTATCTCCTCAAGCAATGCACTCCTCCGCTGGGAAACATGGAATTAAAAGGCGACGTGTCGATCTTCATTTGCCCACACGGGCGCTTGCAATATGGGCCCACCAGGATTTGAACCTGGGACCAGCCGGTTATGAGCCGGCAGCTCTGGACCGAACTGAGCTATGGGCCCCCGTCCTCGACCATTGAGTGTACCAGCTCTGCACCTACTTTTTAAGACGCCAACCTCAGCGCTCAGGTAGGTTTCCCTTCACCCCGCCGATGCAGGATTATCGCTTGGGCCGCGGCCGGATTGGGATCCTCCCGGGCTTCCCGGCGCAGCCGGCGCAAGCGCTGTTGCCCTTCCCAACGCGCCAATGCCCGCAGATATTCTTGCATCAAGCGGCGGGCAGCGGCCAGATCAACCGCCCCCAGTTCAATCATGTGCTGGCTCAGGCGTCCCTGCTCCGCGTTATCCAGATGTTGAGTTAGGTAGGCTTCGGCTTGAGCTTGGCTCAACGCGCTAGCGCATAAATCCATCAAGAAACGGGCACTCTTGGAATCGCCCATCTCAAGCCCCTCCAACCCCTCGCCGATTTCCCCGCGCAACTGTGGATAGCTGGTCGCCAGTGCCAATAATGCCCATTGCGCCGTGCTGCGCATATCCTCGGCCGCTTCCTGGCGCGGCGCTGCCTGGACCTGCGCCTGGGTGGCGGTGCGCGCCGTCGCGGAACGCCCGTGGCGCGCCTGCTGGCGCAACAGCTCTTCGCGCACCCCCAAAATTTCAGCCGCGCGCCGAGTTAGCAGATCGAACTCGAACGGATTTGCGATCAAGCCCAAAGTTTGCGCCACCCGCTCTGCTGCTTGGGCTTGGCCGCCGGGACCGTTAGCGGCAGCCTGCGCGCCCTCGCGCCGCACATAGTACTCCACTAGCCATTGGGCTTGCTCGATAAGCTGGGCAAAAGCCGGCGCGCCGCGCTCGCGCACGAATGTATCCGGATCATGGCCGGGCGGCATGAAGATCGCGCGCCCCAGCAATTGGGCCTCCAGAAAGATACGCAAGGCGCGCAGCGAGGCGCGCTGACCGGCGCTATCGCCATCGAAGCAGGCCAAGATATTGGGGGTGTAACGCGCCAGCAGCCGCAGCTGCTCTACGGTCAAGGAAGTGCCCAGGGTCGCGACCGTCTCCTTGAAGCCTGCCTGTGCCAGTGCGATCGCGTCCAAATAGCCCTCCACCACGATGGCGCGTTCGCGCTGACCGATTGCCGCGCGTGCCTCGTATAACCCATAAACCGCCCGCGCCTTGGAGTACAGCGTCGATTCGGGCGAATTGATGTACTTGGGCAGCCGCTGATCGAGGACACGCCCGCCAAACCCGACGACCCGGCCGGCACTGTCGCGGATGGGAAAAATGAGCCGTCCGCCGAAGAGGTCGCGCAGTTGCGAGCCGCCTTGTCGCAGTAGTCCGATCGCAACCGCCCCCGCGCGTAGCCCCCGTCGCTCCAACGCTCGCTCCAGCGAAGAAGGATCGACGGGGGCAAAGCCCAGCTTGAAGGTTTGTGCGCTCTCCCGCGTGATCCCGCGCCGCTCCAAGTAATCGCGCGCGCGCCCGCCCGTAGGAGTGTGCCAAAGCACATGGGCATAAAACTCGGCCGCGGTCTGCGCCGCGCGCACCGCGGCTTCGCGCGCCGAAGGATCGGCGCGCGGACCACCTCCATGCTCGCGCAACGTGACACCGTAGCGAGTGGCCAGGGTTTGCACCGCTTCGGGGAAGCTCAAACCTTCTATCCGCATCAGAAAATTGAAGACCGTGCCACCGGCGCCGCAGCCAAAGCAATGAAAGAAACCGCGCTCGCGACTGACTGTGAAGGAAGGTGTCTTTTCGTTATGGAACGGACACAGGCCGATATAGTTGCGGCCCGCCTGACGCAGCCGCACGTGCGCACCGATGACCTCGACCAAATCGGCGCGTGCGCGAATTTCCTCCAATTGGCTGTCGTCGAACATTAGTCCTCAGCGGGTACACCCAGCGCCGCCATGCGGGCGGGATAGTTGGTCATGACGCCATCGACGCCACGCGCTTGCAACCGCTCGGCCAGCGCGGGCGAGTCCACCGTCCAGGCATACACTCTCAGACCGTGGGCATGAGCCCGCGCGCATAGCGCGGCATCGGCCAGCGGATAGCTGGGATGGATCGCAACGGCACCTAAGCTGAGCGCCTGCGCCAGCATTGCCGCCGGCGCGCGATCGGCCAACACCCCGATTCCGATCGCGGGTTGCAGCCGGCGCACGGCGTGCAACACGGGCCACTGGAAACTGGAGATCAGCCCCTGTTCCAGCATACCACCGGCACGCATCGCGGCGCAGGTCGCGTCCACCGCGGCGGCGTCCTTTAATTCGACGTTGAGGGCGCAGCGCCCGGCGCACAGTTCAATTACCTCCTCCAGGCTGGGCACGCGCGTCCCGGCAAAGCCCGGGGCAAAGCGCACGCCGGCGTCAAGGGTGCGAATCTCGGCCAGGGTCAGCTCGCTGACCGCGCCGCAACCGTCGGTGGTGCGATCCACGCGGTCGTCGTGGATGACGATAGGCACGCCGTCACGGCTCAAATGCACGTCCAGTTCGCACATCGCGGCTCCGGCCGCGATTGCGCCGGCAAACGCGGGTAGAGTGTTTTCGGGAAAATCGCCGCTGGCGCCGCGGTGAGCGATAATCAGCAACTACGATACTGGCGGGCGCACATCCCGCTCCTCCGCATCCTCGGCCACCGAACAATTCGTGGCGGCCATCGATTTTAGCGCTTCGGAGGCGCGCGCTGGCAAGTGCGTAAGGGGCCTGTTTGTGCACAGCTTGTGCTGGACCAGCAGCGCAACTTTATCTCCGAGGACCGCGCTTATCGATCCATCGCGCTTGTCGTATGCTAGCGGGACCTATGTCAGCCGCGCGGAAACTTCCATCACCCACCTATTACCGAGTCGCGCTTCAGGTTTCAGCCGCCGACGCCGACGAACTAGGCGGCGTTCTAATCGGCTTAGGCGCCATGGGCAGCGCGGCCAAATGGGCCCGCCGAATGCCGCGAGCGGGCCACAAAATCGTGACCCTCGAAAGCTACTTTCAGCGCTTGTCGGCGGCGCGTTGGAAGGCGATTGTGAGCGGTTTGAAACAGGCCGGGCTGATCGCGCGGAAGCAACTGGTGGCGCCCCCCGAGCTGATTGTGGATCCGGGCTGGGCTGCGATGTGGAAAGAGCGCTTCAAGCCGCTGCCCATCGGCCGTCACTTACTCCTGCTTCCGCCCTGGGAGGCAGGCCGAAGTGACGGTAAGCGGCTGGAGATAATCATCGATCCGGGACAGGGTTTTGGCACCGGGCACCATCCCAGTACCCGCGGTACCTTGCTCGCGATCGAGCATGAAGTGGGGCGTGGCGTCGACGGCCCAGCGCTGGATCTGGGCAGCGGGTCAGGGGTACTGGCGATTGCGATGCGACGGCTGGGTGTGGACGAGGTTTGCGCGGTAGAAATCGATCCGGCGGCGCGGGCCAACGCTCGCCACAACGCCAGCCTCAACCGCTTAAGTCGCGATCTGCGGTTTGCAGCCGAACTGAAGCCGGGCACGCGCTTTGGTCTGATCGCGGCCAATATCCTAGCCTCGACCCTGATCGAGCTGGCACCCATACTGATCCAGCGGCTGGCGCCGGGGGGCCGGCTCATTCTCTCCGGCATCCTGGAGCGCGAGGCGCCTAGGGTCCTGGCGCGCTATCGACCTCAGTTGCGCTTGCGTCGCTCCTATCGCGAGCGCGGCTGGGTTACATTGACCCTGGGTGCGGCGGCCGGCCACCGCGCGGCGCGCGAAACTTATCGAGGGTCGAGCTTGTTTCGCACCGCCCACACACATATATGAATTTTCCGCAGGATTGGGATTTTGCCCCAGCCATCGCACATTGGGCCAACCTTCACTCTGGATGCCGCCGCCGTTAGTGGCGACCGCGCCTGCCTGAACGGTGCCGAGCTTCATCACTTGCGCGACGTCTTGCGCCTGCGCCCGGGCGATCATTTGACTCTGATCGAAAGCGGCGGACGGCGCTTGAGCGCCGTGCTCGAGTCGCTCCATTCCACTCGCGCATGGGCCCGAATCCTCGCCGAACTGGCAGCGCCCTGCACGCCACCCCTGATCCTTGCCATCGGTTTAATCAAAGCTCCGCGGATGGATTTCCTGGTGGAAAAGGCCAGCGAACTGGGTGCCAGCGAGATCTGGCCCCTGCTGACCGAGCGCTCCGTGAGCGATTATCCCGGCCCAACTCGCCTGTCCCGCTGGCGGCGACTGGCGACAGCGGCCCTCAAGCAAAGCGGAGGGGTGGCGGCGGTGGTGCGAGCACCGACGGCTTTGACAGCCTTCCTTGCCGCGCGCCCGCGTGAGATGGTGGCTCTGATCTGTCAGCCCGACGGTATCTCGGCGGGCACGCTGCTCCAGGCCGCCGGCGCCGCTGGGGTAATCGTGGCGATCGGGCCCGAAGGAGATTTTACACCCCGCGAGCGCGCCGCCGCGCTGGCTGACGGTTTTGTCGCCGCTCGCTTGGGACCCCATCGCTTGCGCAGCGAGACCGCGGCGCTGGCCGCGCTCAGCTTAGCCGCGGCGGCGCTGGATCAGAGAGAAAGGGCATGAGCGTGAACCTGAATTTGGCGTTTATCATGGATCCGCTGGAGCAGGTGCTGGTGGATAAGGACACTACTTTCGTCTTCATGCTCGAGGCCCAGCGTCGCGGCCATCGCTTGGCCGTGATGGGGCTGGCCGATCTGTTCGCTCGCGGGCCGCGGGCATGGGGTCGGGCGCGGCGATGCGAAGTGATGCGCGCCACACCTCATTACCGATATCTGGACCAGGGGCAAGAGAACCCGCTGGAACATTTCGACGCCATCTTGATGCGCAAGGATCCGCCCGCCGACGCCAACTACCTGTATGCCACCATGCTGCTGAGCCTGGTGGATAGTAGCCGCACCTTCGTGCTCAATCGGCCCGAGGGTCTGCGCACCGCCAATGAGAAGCTCTACGCCTTGAATTTTCCCGCCGCAATTCCGCCGACGCTGGTCAGTTATCAAATTGCGCGGCTCAAAGTGTTCATGGAGGAACAAGGGGGTGAGATGGTCGTCAAACCCCTGGACGGGCACGGCGGCGCGGGCGTATTTGTGCTCAGCCGTGCTGATCGTAACCTTAACGCCATCCTGGAAGCCGCGACCGATGGCGAACGGCGACCGGTGATGGCGCAGCGCTATCTGCCCGAGATCCGCGCCGGCGACAAGCGGCTGATCGTGCTGGACGGCGAGCCGCTAGGCGCCACGCTGCGGGTCCCGCTGGCAGACGAGAACCGCGGCAACATCCACGTCGGTGGGACCTGCGTACAGGCCGCGGTGACGGCGCGCGACCGCGAGATTTGTCGCATCCTCAAGCCCTGGCTGCAGCGCGACGGGCTTTATTTCGTGGGGCTAGACATAATCGGCGACTATCTCACCGAGGTCAACGTGACCAGTCCCACCGGAGTGCAGGAGATCGATCGTCTGGACGGGGTCGAGTTGGAGCGGCAGGTGGTGGACTTCGTCGAAGCCAGGGTCGCGGCCTTGCCGCGCCATACGCATTGAACCGGCGCACGCATTGCCGTCGCCAGAATAAGGGCGAGGGGCGTGCTAAACGAGCCTGAACTCGCGGTGGGGCGAGTATGCAGGGAGGGAGGGACGCGCCCGCTTTTTGCCGCCGGCGTAGTCTGAAAAGGGTTAGCTAAAAGTGTCATTCGCAGCGCTGTTTTTGATTTCGGTAGTCGCCGGCTTTATCGGCGCGATGGCGGGCATGGGTGGGGGCGTAGTCCTGGTTCCGGTGCTGACCTTCTTCGGCCTGCCAATTAAGGAGGTCATCGCGATCAGCATAGTCTCGGTCATTGCCACCTCCAGCGGCGCCGCTTCGGCCTATGTGCGCGACCATATCACCAACCTTAAGGTCGGAATGTTCTTGGAGATGTTCACGATGAGCGGGGCGATCATCGGGGCCATGATCACGGTCGTCACCCGCCAGCGCTATCTCTACATCATGTTCGGCCTGGTCCTGCTCATCTCTTGGATCGTGATGTGGTTCAATCACGGGGAATTTGTGCCCGAAACGATTCCGGACCGCTTTTCGCGCTGGCTAGAGCTGCACGGCAGCTATTACGATCAGGCGGCCGGCAAGACCATCGAGTATTCGGCCCGGCGCGCCTACCTGGGTGGCCCGATGATGTTCGGCGCCGGGCTGATCGCCGGCTTGCTGGGCATCGGCGCGGGCGCGCTCAAGGTGCTGGTAATGGATCTGGTAATGGGCCTGCCGGCCAAGGTTTCAACCACCACCAGCAACCTGATAATCGGGGTCACCGGGCTGGCGGGCGCCAGCGTCTATCTGGCGGCCGGCCTGATCCATCCCGAGCTGGCCACGCCGATCATCATCGGCATCGTGGCTGGCGCCTTTTTGGGCACCCGGATTCTGGTGCGCTTGCACAATCGCACCATCCATCAATTTTTTCTCTTTATCCTGGCAATCCTCGCGATTGAAATGCTGTACAAAGGCATCAGAGGACTATAGCTATGGCATCTCATCCTTCTTCCCATCCGGCACCCGCTGCCTCGGCCGGGTTGAACATGGATCTCCTGGTGGGCTGGATTTTGCTGGCAGGGGTACTGCTGAGCCTAACTTTGCTGCTATGCGGCGCCTTGTGGCATCGTTTCGCCACCGGCACTCTGACCGATAACTTTCGCTTGGCGGGCACCAACCTGCTCGCGTTCGTGATCGCCGAAGTGCACAACCTGTTCCACGGCGCGCTCCGCCCGCGCATCCTGATCAGCAGCGGCATCGCCGTGCTCATGATAACCCCCTATATCCGGGTGTTGGCCTCGATGCTGTATTTTCTATTCGAAGAACGAAACCTGAAGTACACCGTCTTCACGTTGTTCGTCCTGAGTGTACTCACTTACAGCCTGATGCTTCATTAACCGGCCGTCCTTTGTAGACAGGAGAGTTAACAAATAAAGCTATCTTTACGGGGCTGACCCAGGAGTCCCCAGACTGGGCCGCACCCGCACTCGGCAGTCGGGATGATCGGCGACCGCCATCCGCGTCGCTCCAAACCGCCTGCGCCGGTGGCCAGAAAGGTCACCCTGTACTGACGGCGCAGCTCACCGCTAATCGCCAGCGCGTCGCGGCTAAGCAAGCTGCCGTCGCCGACCTCGGGTACGATAAAAGCGCGCGCCCCGCTTTCGCCCGACAGGCTGCGCAAGGTATCGACATCAACCTCGCGCGCATCGGTATGCCCAACTCCGATCGAGTATACCAGCACGCCTTGGCGGCGCGCCTGTTCAACGACCTGCGTCCGCGTGCTCTGGCTCATGTTGTCGATTCCGTCGGTAACTACCAGCAGGGTCTTTTTGGCGTAGCGTCCCTGCTTGACCAGCCGCAGCCCTTGCCCAATGGCGTCGAACAAGGCGGTTGAGGCCTCGGGCTGCAACCGGTCAAGGAGGGCGAGCACGGCGCGATGGTCCAGACATCGATAATGATTCCCACCGTCGCCAGTGTGTGCGCATCTTGCTGGCAGTCGATTATCGGCCGCGCAGTACCGTCCTCGAACACTCGTAGTTGGCGCTGAGTGAGGTTGCTAATGTAACCGCCGCTGGGACCGGTAACCGTAATCGTCACCTGGGCGTAGCGCCCCTGACTGCGGATCTCCATCGCCTGATCGCGCGCCAGCCGCGGCCGGCTCGAAATCTCCAGCGTGGAGGTCTGCTTACTCTGCAACTGACTGCGAACAATTGTCGCTGGCCAACTGCCCGCCCGCGCCGTATCGCTTTGGCTCGGTATGGCAAGCGCAAAACTCAGGGCAAGCAGCTTAAGAAGCTCGACAATCGAACCTCGAATCTGCATCGATTACCTCGGCTGAGCCTGGACGTCCTTTTCATTCCACGCCCCTCCTGGATCCATGCAACACGCGTGTGACAGCGATTTCACGCCGATTGTGCCGGCTGGTTGGCGCACGCCGATTAGGGCGGCGTTAAATAACCCGGGCATCGTTGGGCGCCGTCGACGAAACCCGAGCCAGTGAGCTCGTAACTTTGGAGCGATGCTCTAGCGTCTTGCGCTTCGCACCGCGGGCAGCGATGGTTAAGGGCAAACCGGAGGTCGCACCATCATGCTCGATTTCGAGTTCAGCGCCGAACAGCTAGCGATCAAGGAATTGGCCCGACGCTTTGCGCGCGAGGAGATAATCCCGCGAGCCAGCGAGTGCGACGAGCGGGAACTGTTTGCCACTGATCTGTATGTGCGCGCCTTTCAGGCTGGACTGATGAATTTGGAGATTCCGGAGGCTTTGGGTGGTCCCGGCCTGGGCTGTGTGGAGGTCTGCCTGGTGAGCGAAGAGCTCAATTACGGCTGCGCGGGAATCAGTAACGGTATTGGCACCAATAGTTTGGCGGCGCTTCCGCTGCTGATCGCGGGCAACGATGCGCAGCAGCAAGTCTATCTCTCCGCTTTGACCCGGGAGCTCACCTTTTGCGCCTTTGCCCTGACCGAGCCCGGCGCCGGCTCGGACGTGGCGGGAATTGCCAGCACTTATCGGCGCCAAGGCGACGGTTTCGTACTAAACGGCACCAAACACTTCATCTCCAATGGTTCCTACGCGAAGTGGCTTGTGACCTTTGCCAGTGCGGATCGCAGTCTGCGCCATCGCGGCCTTTCCTGCTTCGTGCTGCCTGCCGACCTGCCCGGAATCTCGCGCGCCCGGATGCATGGCAAGCTGGGACAAAGGGCCGCCGACACCGCCGAGATCGTGTTCGATGATGTCCACCTGCCCGCCGACGCGCTGGTGGGCGAGGAAGGGCGCGGTTTCGAGTATGCGATGCGCAGTTTCGATCGCTCTCGACCCCATATCGGCGCAATTGCCGCGGGTATCAGTCAGCGGGCCCTGGACGAGGCCCTGCGCTACGCCAGCGAGCGCAGCGCCTTTGGCCGGCCGATCGCTCAGTTTCAGGCCATCCAGTTCATGTTGGCCGATATGGCGATCGCGCTGGAAGCGATGAGACTTTATAACTTACAAGGCGGCCTGGTGGGTAGACCGGGGGCGCGGCCGTAATCCGATCGCCAGCTACGCCAAAGCCTTCGCCGCCGACGCTTGCATGAAGATCACCACCGATGCGGTCCAGATCTTCGGCGGCTACGGCTATATGAAGGCCTACCCGGTGGAAAAGCTGATGCGCGATGCCAAGCTTTTGCAGATTTACGAGGGCACTTCGCAGGTGCAGCGAGTGGTGATCGCGCGCGACCTAATGCGGACCTGAAGCGCTCTCAAGCCGCGAGCAGCCGCAATTGGTCGCGAAAATGCTCGACCGTGCGGCTCAATCCCTCGCGCAGCGCAATTGTCGGTTCCCATCCCAAATGGTGGCGGGCCAAGCTAATATCGGGCTGGCGGCGGCTAGGGTCGTCGGGCCGCGGCGGCTGAAATTGCACCCGCGAGGAGCTGCGTGCCAACTCGATGGTCAACGCCGCCAATTCCAACATCGTGAATTCGTTGGGGTTGCCCAGATTGACGGGACCGATCGTGCTTTCACAGTCCATCATGCGAACCAGACCCTCGATCAAATCATCGACGTAAGCGAAGGAACGGGTCTGGCGACCATCGCCGTAAACCACCAAGTCGCGCCCACGTAAGGCGGCAATGCAGAAATTGGAGATCACCCGCCCGTCATCTATCGCCATCCGGGGCCCATAAGTGTTGAAAATCCGCACGATGCGAACGTCGACCTGGTTTTGCCGATGGTAATCCATCATCAGACACTCGGCCACACGCTTACCCTCGTCGTAGCACGAGCGCACTCCGATCGGATTGACGTGACCCCAATAGTCCTCGCGTTGCGGATGGACCTCTGGATCGCCATACACTTCGCTGGTGGAGGCCAGCAGGATACGTGCTTTGACCCGCTTAGCCAGCCCCAGCATATTGATCGTCCCCATGACGTTGGTCTTGGTCGTCTTGACCGGGTTGTACTGATAATGCACCGGCGAGGCTGGGCAGGCCAGGTGAAAGATGCGATCGACTTCCAGCAGAATCGGCTCGACCACGTCGTGGCGGATCAACTCAAACCTAGAATTATCGTGCAGACGGGCAAGGTTAGCCCGGCTACCGCTGTAAAAATTGTCCAGGCAGATAACCTCGTTGCCCATCTCCAGTAAGCGCTCGCATAGATGGGAGCCGATGAAACCCGCACCCCCTGTTACCAAAATCCGCACGATCTTTCCCCGTTTTCGTAGCCCTGAATTGTTAGAGCTTGAAGGGCGCTCCGACCTCAACTGCGGCGAAGTATAAGATATGGCTGGCGGCAGCGGCAAGTTATCGCGTTGCCCAGCTCTGGAGCAACTGGCCAAAGCCATCCTTGCACTCTCTTGCCGCCGGCCCGGTTATGATAGGCAGAGCAGCAACAACCAGTTTTCAAGAAGACGGGCACACAGATGTTAGGGGCGCGTGGCGACGAAATGCCGAAGTCACGCGCTGCTTGAAGCCACGGCCCAAATCATGGCTTGCTCCCTCAATGTTCTTCTCCCTCACCCGAAGAAGAAGATAGCAGGCTATGGAGAGCTTTGCGCCACCACCCAAATATTGGCAGTATGCTGAAGATCCGTAGGCTGAGCATTGTTCGGAAGCGCAGGAGGATAAGATGAAATTCGGCGTGCAGTTTTTCCCCGACGTCAAGCCGCAAGAGAAATCGGCGGCCGATTATTTTCGCGAGTCGCTGGCTATCGTGGAAGCCGCCGAACCGCTGGGTTACACCCACGTGCGCACGGTGGAACATCATCTGCATTTCTATGGCGGTTACAGCCCCAATCCTGTCGTCTTTCTGGCCGCCGCTTCGCAGCGCACCAAACAGGCACGCCTGATTACCGGGGCGATCATTCCGGCCTGGAATCACCCGCTCAAAATGGCGGGCGAAATTGCGATGCTGGATGGGATCTCGGGCGGGCGTCTGGAGGTGGGTTTCGCCCGCGCCTTCCTGCCGCACGAATTCACCGCCTTCGGCATCTCTCCCGACGATTCCATCGCTCGCTTTCGCGAAGGGATGGAACAGGTGGATTTGCTGCTGCGCGAGGAGAACGTCACCCATCACGGCCGTTTTTATAGCTTCGACAACGTGACCGTGCTGCCTCGCCCCACCCAACGTCCGCGCCCCAAGTTTTTCGTCGCCGCCACCACCACCCCGGAATCCTTTCAATGGGCCGGAAAGATGGGCTATTCGCTGATGTCAAATCCGGCCGCGGGGCAAACGATGCGCGAGCTGATCGGCATCTACCGCCAAGCCTGGCGCGAGGCAGGCCATGCCGGCAACGGCGAAGTGATGCTGGCCTTTCACATGTTCGTCGACCGCGACGGCGCGCGTGCCCGCCAGATCGCTAAGCCCCACGTCGAGGCCTACTTCGAGGGTATCTACGACGCCACCCGCAAATGGAGCGAGGGCTTCAGCTCCAAGGATTATCGCGGCTACGGCGAAAAATCGCAGCGCATGCGTACCCAGAGTTTCGAATCGATGGTGGAATCTGGCAACCTTTTCATAGGCTCGCCAGCGGAGGTCCGCGATACCATCGCGCGGTTCAATGAAAATGTTGGGGGCTTCGAACACGCTTCGCTGCAAATCAACTTTCACACCCTGCCCGCCGCCGACGCGATGCGCTCATTGGAGCTCTTCGCCAAGGACGTGATTCCAGCGCTGGCTTAAGCGATGATCGAGGCCCTGTATCGCTCGGCCGGCCATCTGATTCGCCGTGCCCATCAGGCTCACGACACGATCTTCGGCGAGGTGGTAGCGCGCTTTGATATCACCTCGCCCCAATATGCCGCGCTGCTGGCGATCGCCGAGTTTCCGGGCCTGGAACAGGGCACCCTATCCGAACTTATCGCCTACGATCGTTCCACTATTGGCGGGCTTATCGACCGCTTGGAGAGCAAGCGTTTGGTGCGCCGCACCATCGGCCTTCGCGACCGCCGTACTCGCCTGCTGAGCCTAACTCCCGCCGGAGCCGCAATGCTGCGCAAGCTGCGCCAGCAGACCCCTCGAATTCAACAGCGTCTGCTGGCCGCGCTGTCTCCCTCGGAATGCGAGCTGTTCCTTGAGATGTTGGGGCGCGTGGTCAACATCAGCCGTTCCCTGGAGCGTCTGCCGGCCTGCGCGGGCAGCTCGGGCGAACTATCGCGCCATCGTGACGAATTAGCGGCCGAAAATGGCGCCCTCAGCCGCCCGCGGCGCCGCCGTGCTCAGCAAGCCGGGTTGAACTCCTACTCAGAATCTAAATCCTGCCTGGCGCGGGCACGCGGCCATTCCAGCAGCAGGCCGACGGCGGTCACCATGCCTACCAACTCTATCAGCAGACCGAGGTAGAATCCCGGACTGCGATAGACCAGTTCCACGGTTTGCCCGCCGGGTTGAAGCTGCACTCCGAGCAGACCACCGACTTCCACGATTTCACCGCGACCACGCGCAAGACGCCATCCCGGGTAGTAGTTTTGGTTGATGAGCAGCCGTTCGGAGCCGGTGGGGTTGACGACAAAAGTCAAGGCATCAGGCGACCAGCGCAGCAGGCGCAAGCTACCACCGCGGCCGGTCAATTGGTATTCGCCGTCGTATCCGACCTGGTTATAAGCGGTAACGTGCGAAGGGAATACCGTGTATTCGTAGCAATTGGCCACGCCCAGATTGGCCCAATTAAACGGCAGCATCAGTTGGGAGGATGGCGCCAAAGCTTGGCGGAATTGCGCGCCGATCGCGGCCGCCGGGGCAGGGGCCGAACGATCAAAAATGTGAAAGAAGTTGACGCTGCTGACATGGCAGTCGTCCACCGTCATCACAATCAGCAGCAGCGGCAGCAGCCCGCGCGCGCTGCCGCTCACCAACCGCTGCGCGCCGCATCCGACTACCATCCCGAGCGCCAGGGTGAGCGGAATTAAAAAACGTGGCGCCACCATTTCGGAAGACAGTGCCGGCAAGTAGTGGATAAGCACCCATGGCGCCCAGCGGCCGAAGGCCCCCATCGCCAGACTGAACAAAACGATTGTTATCGCCAACCACGCGACGCTGCGCCGCCAGGCGCCGACAACGCCGACGATAAACAGGATCAGCGCGGGCAGGCCGACATAAGCGCCATACTCGTGAAAGCCCCAGCCTGGCGCCGGGCGATATAAATCCTGGTTGCGAGAAAACATTGCGCTCAGGAGCAGATAAGGAGAATAGACCTCGCTTCCGATCGGCGGACGGGGATGGCGCACCATCAGATCGATGGCGGGCAGCAGTTTGGGGGCGGCAAACAGGCAAGCAAACAGCAGCATCAAGCAAAAAAATCCCAGCGGTTTCACGCTGCGCATGGTCAACACGGCGGCCGACGTCATCAGGCCCGCGGTTACCACCGTAAACGTGAGCGGGTGAACCCCGCCTTCGCCGAGCATCAACGCCAGCAGCAAAGCGCCCGCGATGGCTCCGGCAGGGCGTTCCTGCGCGCAGGCAAACCACAAAACCGCCAGCACCCAGGGCAGATAGGCGAAGGGCAGAAAGACCACATGGCCGGCCGCCAAGTGAAGCGCGAACCATGAGCTACCGGCGTACGCCAGAGCGGCGCTAGTACCACCCCATACCCCCAGTCCATAAACCCGAGCCAGCACGTAGGCGCCCGCCATCGCAATGGCCAGATGCAGTGGAATCGCCAGGTAGGCGCCCGCAACCGGACCGAAAAGCAGATCGAGGACGATAAAAGGGGTCAGGAAGGTCGACTCTGGATTGCCTAAAAGCGGCATCCCACCGCATTTGTAGGGCGTCCAAAAAGGAAACTGATGGTATTTGGCCAGCGCCTGATAGATAGCCCAATGCTGCTCAAGAAAACGGTCCCAATCCAGGGTCAAACTCACCTGATTGAGCCGCCCCCACAACGGATGGCAATAAAAGGCGGCGAACAAGAGACTGCCGGCGCCAACCGACAGAATTTCCCAGCCGCGAGGATAACGGCTACGCAGCGGTGAGCTCCAAGCCACTGCGCGATCGACAAGAGTGCCGCAATAAGCAAACACCGCGCGCAGGTCAGCGAGTAAAGCATTGGCATTGTCGAGCGGTTCGGACGGTCCGTGCTCGCGCACTGGTAACGCTGGGTCTTCCACCCTCCACAGCGCCCAGGCCAGTACAACGGTCAGGAGGGTAATCGCACTTCCGAGCAGGAAGTCGGAGCCAAGGTAGCGCAACACGATGGTATGGCGGCCACGGGTCATTTCGATCGCCAACAAGCCTTGCAAACTGCGCAACCTCCCCTGCCCCTGCCATAGCCGCCAGCCGCCGTCATAGTTTTGGTTGATCACCAGGATGGCGTGGCCCAGCGCGTTGACCTGATAGCTGAGCACGTTGGGACTCCAACGCAGCAATCGCACCTGCCCGGGGCCCAGCAGGTACTGTTCGCCGCGATAGTTTTGTTGGTTGAAACCCAGTGCTTGAGTGGTGAACCAAGTGTATTCGTAGCAGCTCACCGCACCCAGGTTGGCACGGCCAATCGGGAACATGCTGTAAGTCGAGGCCTGATATTGGCGAAAGATTGGGGAGGCCTTAATCGGTGGGTCTTGAGCGTCGAAGATATGAGCCAGATCGGGTGACGCCACCACCCAGGCGTCGACGATTCCAACGACGATGAGACAGGCGGACAACAGGCGACCGGCGCGCCAACGTGCGAGCCACTCCACGCCGTAGGCAGCCAGCGCGGCGATCGCCAGCGTGAACGGCATCGCGAAGCGCGAGGGGACGCGCTCGGAAGAGTAAATCGGCAAGCGATGAAGCAGACTCCAGGGCGAGTATGGGACGAAATCGCCCAGCATCAGAAGGAATACGATTAGCGCGACAAACCACCAGATCTTTACTCCGCGCTGGCGCCAAGCCGCCACACTGGCCAGCGCCAGGAACGGAAATACGCTCACATAGGCACCGTATTCGTGAAAGCCCCAGGGTGCGGCCCATGGCCGGTAATTATCCTGATTGCGGGAAAAGAGCGCGGTTAGCAGAGTCCGTATGTGGTTGACGTCATAGGACTCCCAAGGGCGCGGATGGCCGAGCATGGTGTGCGCGGCAGGCAGTAACTTGATCGAGGCAAACCCGGTTGTAAACAACCCGATCGCGAGCAGTGAGAGCAGCGGTATCAGCCGCCGCTCCACCAGTGCCATCGCAAGCAGCATCACTCCTACCATCACGCCCGCCTGGCTGAGCGAATAGATGCCCCCTTCGCCCAGAATCAAGGCACACAGCGCTCCGGCGACCATCGCCGGAGTCAGCCGATCGGTGCGCGCGGAGCGCCAAGCACAGGCCATCACCCAGGGAAAATAGGCGGCAGGCAAAAAGACGACATGCCCTTCAGACAAATGGAGATAGAGCCATGAACTGGCAGGGAAAGCCGAGCCAAGCGTAATCGCCGCCAACCAGCCTAGGCCCAAGGTGCGAGCCAGGAAATAGCCGCCCACCCAGGCCACGGCGATGTGCAGTGGAATTTCCAGGTGCAAACCGGCGACCGGCCCGACTAGTAGCTGAAGCAGGAAGAAGGGAGTCAGAAAGCCCGACTGCGGGTTGCCCAGCATCGGCATACCGCCGCATTTGTACGGGTTCCACAGCGGGAATTGATGAAAATGAAGTACCTCGTAGTAGGGCACCCAATGCAGCTCAAGAAAGAAGTCCCAATCGAAAGCGGCGCCCGGTATGAACAGACGGCCCAAAAGTTCGTGGCTAAAGAATGCAGCAAAGGCTAGGGCCGTCAACGTCACCAGCGCGTATTCCCGCAGCAGTTTCTTCCCGGAGCTGGTCACGCCGAATAACGCCGCCGTGCGAACGCGCGGCTTAACTCAGCTACAGGTATGGGTTTGGCGCATTCAGGAAAGTAAAAAATTTATCTTCTGGTGGGCCTTTAGTGACGCTCATGAGCCTCCAGGCGCCGGTTGCGAGTCAGCCCCCAACGACAAGCTGGTTTGTCAGTGATTAACCCAAACTCGCAGCAGTGGAAGCGAGGATCGCAACCACACGCCAAGCGACGTGAGTGATAAGGATAAGGATGACCCTCGTCAGTTATCGCTTCTCGGCGCACGTTAGGCGATCCGTTCTGCAAAATCCGACGCATGTAGCAGGAACCGATATATTCGGGAGACATCCCGCGGTACGAATCAAATGTCGAGGGAACCGTTCGCGAAGTTCCAAATGCTCAGGTGACCGCCCAGCCTGCTTGGCCAACCACGCTTCCCTGATCAGCGAACTCTTAGAGAAAGAATAGGCAGGGGGTTTTTATTAGAGCATGCCGCGGGCGTAAGCGAGGACTTCCTTCAACTTTTGAGCACGACCGATCAATTCGAGTCGCCGGGGGCCGCGAGCCTGCGCCATTTGGACTTGAGCAAGCTCTAGATTGATCTCAATAAGCTCGACCGCGCGCGTCAGAGCCTGCCGCTTTTGCTCTGCGGCGTGGCGCCGGCGGGCACGGCGAACTTCCGCCAAATCGATTAGCTTGCCCATCGCTCGCCTCGAATCCCAACCGCGCTTAGCGAATAGCGCGGCCAGTGCGCTGCTTGCGCTCGATCGTCTCGCGGCCGCCCTGCGCAAACCAATTAATTTGACGAGCTATCCCCGACAGGATATCGACCTCGCGCGAACTCAGCCCGGCGCGCCCGAACAGCGCGCGCAAACTGGCCATGATGTGCTCGGGATGGTCAGCGGGCAGGAAGCCGATCGCGATCAGCGCCCGCTCCAGCCGCGCCAGCATCGCGGCGCTGTCGGGCCAGGGCGCCAACCTCGCGGATCGCGCCTGTGGTGGGTCCGTGTCGCGGCGCGCCATGAACAGCTCCCAGGCGGTGACCATCACGGCCTGCGCCAAATTGAGCGAGGGATATTCGGGCGCAGTTGGAATCACGATCAAGCGCTGGCAAAAGCTAAGTTCGTAATTGCTTAGGCCATGATCCTCGGGACCGAATACGACCGCGACCCGCTCGGCAAGCACGCTTAACTCGGCCGCGACTTGGCGCAGCGGCTGGGCCGGGGCGCGGTCACCTCCGAAACGGCAGGTCGTGCCCAGCGCCAGAGTGCGGTCTTCTAGCGCCGCCGCCAGATCCGGGTAGCGCCGCGCGCGCTGTAGAATATCGCGGCCGTGAACCGCCATCTCGGAGGCCACCCGGTCCTCGCCGGCCGCCGGGGCCACTAAGCGCAGATCGGCAAACCCCATGTTCTTGAGCGCCCGGGCAGCGGCGCCGATATTGCCGGCGCTTTTGGTCCGCACCAGGACAAAGGCCATCTGCTCTGCTTGGGCCATTGCAGCTATTATATATCCATCGCAGGCGGGTTGAGAGCGACCCGTCCTTGCAGGGAGCGAGAAGCACAGGCGCGATGAAAATAATCTCCTTCGGCGATATCCACATGGCGACCCGCAACCTGGCTCGGATGGATGCCCAGATGGCCGACACCGAGCTGATCGTAATCTCCGGCGATCTGACCAATTTCGGCGGTCCCACGGAAGCCGCCAGCGTATTGCAGGTTGCCCGCCGCGCCTGTCCGCACTTGCTCGCCCTGCCCGGCAACCTGGATCGGCCCGAGGTCATCTCTTATCTCGAGCAGCAGGGGGTGGCGCTGCATGGGCATGGACAAATAATTGACGGGGTGGGGATCTTCGGTTGTGGCGGCTCCAACCTTACCCCTTTTCACACCCCTACCGAGCTGAGCGAGGAGGAAATTTACGACACCTTGATGCGCGGCTGGAAGGAGCTGCGGAATTATCGGCCCGCTTTGATGGTTTGCCACACCCCGCCCTACGCAACCAAGTGCGATCGGTTGAGCAACGGCACCCCGGTCGGTAGCAGCGCCGCGCGCCACTTTATCGAGGAGTTTCAGCCCGAAGTTTGCATCTCCGGCCATATCCACGAATCGGCCGGAGTGGATTACATCGGCGCCACCAAGGTGCTCAACGCCGGCCCTTTCAAGGGTGGCGGATATATCGTGGTGGAAGCTGCCGACGGCCGGCTGGACGCCCGCCTGGAGTTCCTTTAAGGTGCCGGCGGTGTCGCTGGCGCAGCAATCGATCCAGGTTTACGCGGGCAAGATCCGGCATGGGCGCTGGTTCATCATACGCAGTCTGTGGCCGCTGACCCGCCGCTTCATCCTGCGCCGCACCGAGGGAAAGTAACTGAAGATGCTCAAGGTGGTTTTCTTCGACGCCGCTGGGACTCTGTTCGACGCTCGCCGGGCGGTGGGCGAAAGTTACGCCGCGATCGCGCGCGAGTTCGGCGTCCAAGCCAGTGGGCGCGAGGTCAGCGCGGCTTTCCGCAAGGTCTTCGCCCAGGCGCCACCCCTGAGCTTCGGTCCCCACCATTCGCCCGCTCGGCTACGCGAGCTGGAGCGTCAATGGTGGCACGAGCGGGTGAGCGAGACTTTCGCCGGCCTAGGTCAATTTAGTAATTTTGAAGCCTACTTTGCGTGCCTCTTCGCCTACTTCGCTGATTATCGCAACTGGATGGTTCACCCAGGCGCGTTCGAAACTTTGCGCGCCTTGCGCGAGCAAGGTTTGGAATTGGGCGTGGTGTCAAACTTCGATTCGCGTCTGTATACGATCCTGGAGGGACTTGGCTTGGCCGAGTATTTTCACTCCATGACCATCTCGTCAGCCACCGGCGCGGCCAAGCCCGACCCCGAGATATTTCGGGCCGCGCTGGCGCTCCATCAGGCCGCCCCAGACCAGGCCATGCACGTTGGTGATTCGTCGGCGCTGGATATCGTGGGCGCCAAGGCCGCCGGGCTAGAAGCAATCTTGTTCGCGCCGGACGCGGGCCACAGCGCCGCACGACTGAGTCGATATCGACCCGACATTCAGGTCCGGGCGTTGCCGGAAGTGGCGGAATATGTGCGCCGGCGCGACCGCGAAATTCGCTTCGGAGGGCAGACCGCATCATGAAGGGCCAATCGCGCCTCACGACGGCGGATTCCGATCCCGCCGCCATTAAGCGTATCCATCACGTAGGCTTGGCCGTCGCCGATCTGGAGCAGGCCTATCGCTTCTGGCGCGACGCGCTAGGGCTGGAGCTGATGCGCGAAGCGGTCCTTGAGGAGCAGGACGTCAGGGCGGCACTGTTGCGCCTGGGAAGCAGTCGGATAGAGCTGCTTCAGCCACGCTCGAACTCGGGCGCAGTGGCTCGCTTTCTTGCCCGCGGCGGTGGGTTGCATCATATATGCTTTGAGACCGGAGACATCGAGGGCGCGATGGCGCGAGCGCGCAAACTTGAACTACCCTTGCTTGATTCGAGTCCGCGCCAGGGGTTGGCCGGCCGGATCTGTTTCCTACATCCCAGCGCCACTCATGGCGTGCTAATCGAATACGTGGAGGAGTGAGATTATGCCAATCTACGAGTACCGGTGCCGCGATTGTGAGCACGAATTCGAAATTTTCGTAATGGCCAGCGCCCCGGCGGCGGCCTGTCCCGATTGCGGCAGCGAGCAACTGACGCGCGAGTTGTCCTCCTTCGCTTCGCATGCCGAACAGAGCAGCAGCGGCAGCTATGAGGGCAGCGGCCCAGTGGGCGGCGGCGGATGCTGCGGGGGCGCCTGCGGCTGCGGCCATTAAGTCACCGCCCGCGCGACTCCCACTACGAAATTGCGGCGCGCTGGGTGGCGCCCTGCGCCCGGACTTTAACCTCACGTGGTAAACGAAGCGCTGCGACAAGCCGTCCAAATCCCGTGTGAGCAATTTCCTTCTCGCGCATTCTGGCCCGCAACGGAACAGCAAGACATGCTGAAAGCCCACACCCCCGCCAGCTTTTCTTATAAAAGGCTCGGCAAAAGGAGCTTCCTGCCCGTGAGATTTACGAGCCCGGCGAGTGAGGACACCAACTGCTGGACAAAATCGGCCCGCCGTTCGATCGCCCTTGGCCTCCTGCTCCTGGCCATCGCGACGCCGGCGGCGGCGCAATTTCGGCCCTGGCCCAGTCCGCTGCCCCCTGCCCCGGTTTGGGGTGCAGCCGACGAGCATCAAGTCTGGCGCGATGCTGGTTGGTGGTGGCAGCATCGGCCCGCCTGGGTCCGCGCTCACCATCCGGAATGGTGGGGCGATTTTGACGACGACCACCTGTGGCATCCCGCCACCTGGTGGTGGGACAATCAGCCCGATTGGGCTCGCCTGCATCATCCCGAGTGGTGGGGTGATTTTTACAACCACGCGTGGTATCCGGCAACTTGGTGGTGGCAGTATCAACCCGACTGGGTGCGTCTGAACCATCCCGGATGGTGGTGCGCACCGTACCAAGGGACGTGGTACCCGGCGGGTTGGTGGTGGCTATTTCAGCGCGCCGCGATGCTCGCTAACCATCCCGACTGGTGGGGCTATCCCTCCGGCGGAGTGTGGTATCCAGCGGGCTGGTGGTGGCAGTACCACCCTGATTGGGTGTGGCAGAACCATCCTGATTGGTGGGGTGACTTCGACGACGACCACATCTGGCATCCCGCCGCATGGTGGTGGCGCTTCCATCCCGATTGGGTCCAGGCCAACCATCCTGAATGGTGGGGCGACTTCGACCGCGATCGCATCTGGCGTTCCGATAGCTGGTGGTTCGCGCACGATCCGCAGTGGGCCGCGGCTCACCATCCCGAGTGGCAGGGGGATTTCGACCGCAATCACGTCTGGCGCGATATCAATTGGTGGGCGCAGCGAGATCCAGCTTGGGCCGCCCAGCATCATCCCGAATGGCGCCAGGCCATGGCACGCTCGCTGGAACAAATCCACGCCCAGCGTCAGACGATGCTCTCGCGGTTAGGAACGGCACAGGTCAACCTCAGCGAGCTGGCGGGCGCCAACCAGCAACGATTGCTTGAGCGCCAGGGACAGGTCCAGATTGCTCGCCTACAGAATCAGCGAGCGGGCGAGATGAAGTCCTTGGAGGAACGGCACGCGCGCGGCGCGATCCGCGGCGCGGCTGCACTTAGCACCGAGTACCAACACGAACACCAGGTTGCCGGTTTGCAGCATCAATACCAGGCCCGGATGCAGAACGCCGAGCGCCAGCAAATGCAGCGTCAAGAACAGGCGATGCGACGAAACCAGGCCGAGCGCGAAGCTTTGCAGCGTCAGCATGTCGCGCAGGTTCACAATCTGGAGCGCCAGCACGCAGCGCAGGTAGCCAACTTTGACCGTCAGTTTCGAGGCGCTCCCGCGCGTGGCCACCAGCGGGACAATCATCAGGGCAATCCCGGTGGTCATAGGCCCCACTCGCGTTAGCTTGCCGACGCGGAGAGGGCTCCGTGCGCGCCTGACCGAGGTCACGGCATTACCGCGCGAACGGGGACAAATGGCAACGGCGATTAGTCTAGCTTGCGCCAGGGCATCGGCGCTGTCAGGGTGAAATCCACGGAAATGTGCACCCTGGCGATTTATTTTCAGGTTTTTCCGACCCGCCCGGTGGTAGTAGCCGCCAATCGCGACGAGTTTCTGGACCGCCCCGCGCTGGCGCCCACCGTTCTCAACCAGGCGCCGGTCATCGCCGGCGGTAAGGATTTAAAGGCCGGCGGAACATGGCTGGCGATAAATCAGTTCGGGATGGTGGCAGGTCTGCTCAATCGGCGCTCTTCTACTGCCGCCGATCCAAGCCTGCGCTCGCGCGGCCAACTCTGCTTGCAGGCGCTGCACCATGCCGACGTGGAACAGGCCATCGCCTATGTTACGCGCCAGGATCCGAACGCCTACAATCCCTTCAACCTGCTAGTGGCCTCGCCGCGCGTCGCGGTGGTAGCCGATAATCGCGGCGGGCGGATACGGGCGACGCGGCTTGCGCCGGGGATGCATCTGCTGACCAACCTGGACGTGGATGACTTCGAATGTCCACGGATAAGCGCCGCCTTTGAGCGCTTTCGTGCGCTATGCCAGGAGCCCGCCCTGGGCGATCGCGGCGCCGAATTGCGCGCGCGCTTGGCCACTTTGCTAGCCGATCATTCCACCCAGCTCGATCCGCGCTCCAATCGACCCAACGCGCTGTGCCTTCACGGTGATAAATACGGTACCCGCTCCTCCAGCATCATCTCGATCGGTGCGTCAGGCGCCAGCGAGCATTATTTTGCCCCCGGCCCCCCCTGCGTGAACGTCCACACTCGCGTCTTAATCCATGAACTACCGGCGCTTGCTTCCTCCGAGGCCGCTTAGGCCAACAGCATGCCACCGTCCACGGTCAGGGTGGCACCGGTAACAAAGTCGCTGCCCTCGCAAAATAACAGCACGCCGTTGACCACGTCCTGGGGTGTGCCCAGCCGCTTTACCAAGGTGCCCGCGGCCAAGCGAGTCAGGACTGGCGGTGGATAATCTTCGGGCGGCAAGACCGGGCCCAAGGCGAGGCAATTGACCTGAACCTGAGGCGCCAACGCCTTGGCCAGGGCACGAGTCAAACCGACCAGCCCGCTCTTGGACACACTGTAGGCAAAATAGTCGGTAAAGGGGCGAACTGCGGCCAAATCGCCCAGATTGACGATTTTGCCCGCGCCCGCCCGGCGCATCAGCGGAGCGGCAAACTGAGCGATGAAAAAGGGCGCCTTTAGGTTGACGTTGAAGTTGCTATCCCAATCGCGCTCGCTGATCTCGTTCATCGGCTTGCGGCTGAAGACCGAAGCCGAATTGATCAGCAGGTCGAGGCCGCCCAACTCGGCGTCGATCCGCGCGACCATCGCTCGGATCTCCGCGACCCGCTCCAGGTCGGCGTGCAGCGCCAGCGCCCGCCCACCCGCGCCATTGATGGTCGCCACCGTGGCTTCTGCCTGTGCCGCCGAGTGATTGTAATGTACGGCCAATTGGGCACCGCGCGCGGCCAGCGCCAACGCGATCTCCTTGCCCAGGCGGCGCCCGCCGCCGGTAACCAGCGCGACTTTGCCCTTGAGATCCATAGCCACCGGTCGCGCCTACACGCGTTTTCCTCAGAGCGTTTCCTGCAGACGGCGCAGCAGGGCGAGATTATCTGAATGGCCGGTCTTGCTGGCGATTACGTGACCGAGGATCGGCCGCCCCAGAAGATAGAGATCACCAATAAGATCGAGTACCTTGTGGCGGGCGAATTCATCGGGAAAACGCAGCTCAGTATTTACCACCCGTTCGTCATCAACCAGGATCACGTTATCCAGTCGCCCGCCGTTAGCTAGTCCCATCGCCGACAGCTTGCGCATCTCGGCCACAAAGCCGAAGGTCCGCGCGGGCGCAACCTCGCGTAGGTAATCCTGAGGCTCGTGCAGTTCGAAGTGCGCGTGTTGCGTACCCACCGGCGCTGGATAGACCAGGGTGTAATCGACGATCAGATGGTCGGCGGGCTCCAGCCGGATATATTCTTGGCCCACCCCCTCGCGCCCCACCGTAATCGGCCGTTTGACCGCGATAGGCTCGACCGCGGCGGCCTGTTCCTTGATGCCAGCTTCGCCCAACAAGCGGCAAAATTCCTGCGCCGACCCATCCAGAGCAGGGACTTCGCCCTGGGCCTTGACCAGTAGATTGGTGATCCCCAGCCCGTGCAGAGCCGACATCAGATGCTCGATGGTGCGAACCACGAAATCACCGCGCGACAGGGTGGTGTTGTAGCCGGTGTCGCTGACGTGCTCCAGGCGGGCTGGAATGGTGACGTCGCCCGAGAGCGAGGTAAAGGCGATACCGCTATTGGGCTCGGCTGGATAAAGAATGACGCCGGTCTTAAGCCCGCTGTGCAAGCCCTGTCCGCCGACCACCATCGAACTGGCCACCGTGCGCTGCGCAATCGCGCCCCGCGCCAGCCGCCCCATGCGCGCCGGCCGAGTTAAGACTGCCCCCTCTCCCTCGCTGGGAAGCGGCGCTCCTTCGCCGCCCAGGACCCGCCCAACCGAGGCCAGCAAGCCGCTCAAGGAAAATGGCTTTTCGATAAAATCCGCCGCTCCCAGCTTGGTGGCGGCCACGGCGCTGGTAATGTTGCCGTGGCCTGAAATCATGATCACGTCGGTGGCCGGCGCGCACGCCTTGATTCGGCGCAGCAACTCGATTCCGTCCAGATCGGGCATCCAGATGTCCAGCAGGATTAGCCGGGGATGCTCGCGCGCGACGATGTCCATCACGGCCAGCGCGCTGCCGGTATCCAGCACCCGGAAGCCTTCGTCGGACAGAATGCCGCGCAGCGAAGAGCGGATTCGCTCTTCGTCGTCCACCACCAAAACAGTTTCCACGTTAGGCAAGCCCTTACCGGTCCGGCAGGCCAGTTGCGCGTCGCTTTACTAACCTACCAAGCGCGCAAACTGCTGTTCTTTTACCGCAAATTCCAGGATGAATCTACTTCCGTGAGGATGGCGCCCGCGCACGCGGACAAAGCCATGATGATCCGAGACAATCGCCGACACAATCGCCAGTCCCAGGCCGGTACCACCCAGCTTGGTGGAAAAGTAGGGCTCGAAAATTCGCGCCGCGAACGCGGGAGCGATGCCCGGCCCGTTGTCGGCCACCTCCATGGTCACGATTCCGCTGGCAGGCTCCAGCGCAGTGCTGACCTCGATGCGGGGGGGCTCGCCGTTGCGCTGCTCGCTCACGGCCGCCACCGCGTTGTCGAGCAGGTTGACCAACGCGCGCTTGAGTGCCTCGCGATCGATAAGAATCGAGGGCACGGCGGGCTCCAGGCGGCTGACGAATTCTACCTCGGGCCAGGCCTCGCGAAAGTTGTGCACCACTTCCTCCGCCAGGGCATTGAGGTCCCCGGGCACAGGATTGAGCTGCGGCATGCGGGCAAAGGCGGAGAATTCGTTCACCAGGCGCTTCAGATCCTCTACCTCGCTGATGATCGTGCGGGTGCACTCCTCCACCAGCGCGGCACTCAAGCCGGTAGCGAGCTGGCGGCGGATGCGCTCGGCGGAGAGCTGGATCGGTGTAAGCGGGTTCTTGATCTCGTGGGCAATGCGCCGGGCTACTTCGCGCCAAGCCTCCATGCGTTCTACCTTGGCGATCTGACTTACGTCTTCGAAAAATAGTACTGCGCTCAGGCGTTGGTCACCCTCCTCGCCCAGCGCGCTGGCGGTGACCATCAGCTCGCGCCCACCCTGCTCCTCCAAGGTGACCGCGCGCGGGCCGCCGCGGGCAGGCAACTGCCCCAGCAATTGCGAGAGCTCGCGCACCAGGGAGGGGGCAAAGACCTGGGCGTAAGGTCGTCCGACCACGGCATGAGCGTCGACCTCAAGCAAGCCCTCGGCACAGGGATTGATGGTGGTGACCCGCCCTTCGTGGTCGAGCGCCACCACCCCGGCGGAGACATTGCGCAGCAAGGTTTCGGTATAGAGCCGGCGCCGTTCCAGCTCGGCTCTGGAGGCGCGCAGATCGGTGGTCATTTGATTGAAGGAACGCACCAATTGCCCGATTTCGTCGTCGGATACCGCCGCGATTTCGTAGTAGAGGTCGCCGGCGGCGACGGCGTGAGTGCCCTCGGCCAAAAGCTTGATCGGGACGGTGATGCCGCGCGCCAGGTAAATTCCAAACCAACTCGCGAGTAGCACCACCACCAGCCCGATCATCGCCAGGGCGAGCAGGTAGTTGCGTAGAATGGGCTGTTTCAAAGCTCGCAGCTGGACAAAATCCTCGAAGCTGTTGGAGACCGCCGCGACCCGCTTAGCCAAGCTGCGCGGGATGTAGTAATCCACCACTACCGCGCCCAGCACCTTGTCGGCCTCGGGGGAAACATAGATCGGCGCGGTCCCGCGGATCACGTCGGAGCGGCCGAAGGTGTCCGTGCGGCTGACCGCGTTACCGGCCAGAGTTCTAGTCAACAATGGGGAATCGGGCGAGACCCCGATTCCGGTGGGTATACGCGAGCTGAAGGAAATCACCAGGAGCTGGCGCCCCGGCGAAAAAACTTCCACCGTCCCCAGGTTGTATTCCTGCTGCTTGGCGTTGACAAACTGGGCGAGGGCTTGGCGCTGGGCCGGCGCCAGCAGACCGCGCGCGCTGATTTGCTGGGCCAGTTCGCGGGCGTAATGAAGCGCGTTGTTCGCCGAATCCAGATAATAGGTCTTGGCGATGTCCAGCGAATTGTCCAACACTCGAGAGTACTCGGGGTTGAACCAACTGTTGATGTCGGTGCGCAAAAACGCCCCCGAGACGTAGAGCAGGAAGCCACTGGGCAGCATTGCCACCGCGATGAAACCCACTACCAGGCGCGCCTGCAGCTTGGAACCGATCAGGCCGCGGCGGCGCTCGAAGAAAACCTTGGCGATGTTGCGCCCGACCAAAAACATCAGCAACCCTAGGAGCAGGAAGCTGAAGTCGAACAGAACAATGACCACTAGGTTGGAGGGCAAGGAGGCTCGGCTGGTCAAAGCTGGCAGGCGGGTCTGTGCCAGCACGAACACCACCAGCAGGGCGGTGGCGATCGCGACCACCAGTAGTTCACGCCGCCGCCGCTTGTGGTCGGCCTCGCGTAGGAGTTGAGCGGGAGCCAGTGCCATGGTCGAAAAGTGCTTTTTCCTCCCGAGGCTAGCGCCCAAAGAGCATCCATAGCAGGGAGAGCAGAACGCTAATCAGGATACAGGTCCCCAAGGGGAAATAAAACGTGAAGCCCGAGCGCTGGATGTAGATATCCCCAGGCAATCGCCCCAGCCCCGGAATCTGACCCACACCCCATAGCATCGCCCCGCCGAGCAGCAATACGCCACCCACGAGCATCAGCCATTTTCCCATCGATGGCAACATCGCGATCGTCTCATGCCGAAAATTTCATCTAGAACTTTAATAAATAGCCGGCCCCACACGTGCCGATCCATCCCCAACTCGGAAGTTTAGCCTGACAATCCCCTCATCCGCGGCGGCACCCGCCGCCCATGGAGGTCAGCGCGAGCAAAGACGTTCTTGTCCGCGTCGTTCGCACAGCAGGTTCGGATGAGCGGTACGGCGCCCCCTGCCGGCGCCGATGCTAGACGTGAGCGTGACTCTTGGCCACCTCCTTGGCTTCGCGGCTTTCTTTGATTAACTTCTCCGCGATTGGCGCGGGCACTTCCTCGTAGTGCGAGAACTGCGACTCAAACGAGCCGCGCCCAGAGGTAATCGAACGTAGATCGGGAGCGTACTTCAGAATTTCCGCCATCGGCACCAGCGCTTTGATTAGTTCCGAATGGCCCTTGCTTTCCATTCCTAGCACCTTGCCGCGCCGCGCGTTGAGATCGCCGATCACATCGCCCAGGCATTCGTCAGGGCAGCTCACCTCCAGGGCCATGATCGGCTCGAGCAGGACCGGATGGGCTTTTTCAAGTGCCGCTTTAAGTCCCATCGAGGCCGCGATCTGGAAGGACATGTCCGAAGAGTCGACCGGATGCGAAGAGCCGTCATAAACTGTCACTTTAAGATCGACCAGCGGATTGCCGGCTAGAAAACCCTCGGGCAGAGTGTTGCGCACCCCTTTTTCAATCGAGGGGATGAATTGGCGCGGCACTGCGCCGCCCACCACCGCATCGACGAACTCGAAACCTGCCCCGCGCGCCAGCGGCTCGACCTTCAACCAGCAGTCGCCGTACTGGCCGCGCCCGCCCGATTGGCGTTTGTATTTACCCTGGGCTTCGGCCTTACCGCGAATTGTCTCCTTGTAGGGCACTTTGGGCGCCTGTAACTCTACCTCGACATTGTACTTGCGCTTAATTCGCTCGACCGCAACCTCGATATGGAGCTGGCCGGTACCCGACAGGATGATCTCGTGGGTCTGGGCGTCGCGATGCATCTCCAAGGCGGGATCTTCTTCGAGTAGCCGCGCCAAGGCCTGGCTGGCCTTTTCCTCGTCGGCCTTGCTTTTGGGGCGGATAGCGAAAGAAATCACTGGATGAGGATGCTCGGGTGGGGCAAACACAATTGGCGCCTTTTCTTCGCACAGGGTGTCGCCGGTGGTGGTCTCCTTGAGTTTGGCCACCGCCACGATCTCGCCCGCGACCGCGCTGGCCAGTGGCGTTTGTCGCTTGCCCTCCAAGCGCAGAAGCTGTCCCAGCCGCTCCTTGCTCTGGCGGCTGGAATTGAGCACCGCGCTATCGGAGTGAGCCTGACCCGAGATTACCCGGAAAATCGAAAGTTTGCCCGCGAACGGATCGAGCACGGTCTTGAACACCTGGGCAGCGAAGGGCGCATTGGGATCTGCCGCACGCGTAAGCGGCTCGCCAGTGTTCGGGTCGCGCCCCTGGCGCGGCGCGGCCTGAATCGGCGAGGGCAGCAATTCGACAATAGCGTCGAGCAACGGCCCCAGCCCCAGGTTGCGGCTGCCCGAGCCGCACAGCACGGGGACCAGCTTGCGGGCCAACACGGCCTGGCGAAGCGCGCTGCGTAAGGCCCCGTCCTCAATCTGCCCCTGCTCAAGGTACTGTTCCAGCAACTCGTCGTCGGTCTCCGCCACCGCTTCGCACAGCCGGGTGCGGGCTGCTTCGGCGGCCGCCAAAAGCGGGCCGCTCAGTTCCTCTTCACGCGGCTTGCCGCCGCTGTCGAAATAGCGCAGCGCGCGCATCGCCAAAAGGTCGATTACGCCGCCTAGCGTGTTGTCGGCGCCAATGGGCAAGGTCAAGGCGACCGCCTTGATGCCCATCCCGGAGAGATCTTCCAAGGCTCGCTCAAGGCTGCTGTTCTCCTTGTCAAGCCGGGAGACAAAGGCCAGCGCCGGCAAGCCCGCGGCAGTGGCCGCAGCCCAGATCTTCTCCGCCTCCACCTTCAGGTCGCCACTGGGACTAACCACCATCACTACCCCATCGACGGCCGACAGGGTGTTGGTGGTCTCAACCAAAAAGGGGGCGTAGCCAGGGGTGTCGGCCACGATGACGGCGGTTTTTTTCCATTCCAAGTGATGGAAGGCGGAATAGATGGAGACATGATGGGCCAGTTCTTCGGCTTCGAAGTCCATCACCGCGGTGCCATCGTCGGGCCGGCCCAAGCGGGTGAGCGCACCTGCGGTGAAGAGCGCAGCTTCCGCCAACTGGGTTTTTCCCGCCCCACCCTGACCGACCAGAGCGATAGTTCTCAAACGGCCAATTTCCTCCATAGGTGCCTCTCTTCGCTATGTGGAACACGGGCTTGAGAATTCTCGATTACAACTTTGTGACGCGATGCGCCAGCCTTTCCTTCCCCCCTCCTCCTGGCCGGCCAGCTAGCAGGCGCGCCGCAATGCTATTCCAGCATAACCTCGCCCGCCATCACCGCTCTAACCTCGCTGCCAGTATCCACGAGCAAGGCTCCTCTGTCGTCGATCCCCATCACCTGCCCTTGGATCGATGCCGCCCCTTCGCGTAGGCTGACCCGCCGTCCGGTCAAAACCGAATAGGTGCGCCAACGCGCTGCCATTGGTGCGAAGCCGTCTCGCTCCCATTCGGCCAAGCAGCTTGAAAGATGGCGTATCAAGCCGCCCAGGATAGCCGCGCGATCCCATTCGCGACCGGTTTCGATGCGCAGCGAGGTGGCAATCGGTAGCAGAGCGGGCGGGAGCTGCTCGCGTCTCAGATTGACGTTGAGGCCAAGTCCCAGCAGAACACAGGGCGCGCCGGTATCGTGGCCGATCACCTCCGCCAGTAATCCTCCCGCCTTGCGCTCGCCAAACCACAGGTCGTTGGGCCACTTAAGCCGTGGCGAAACCGAAACCACCTCGGCCAGCGCTTGTGCCATCGCCAAACCCGCCGCCAGGCTTAGCGACGGCAAGCGCGAGCCATCGAGTTGCGGGCGCAAAATCGCGGTCAAGTAGAGATTTACCCCGGGCGGAGAGAACCAATGATGGCCAGAGCGGCCTCGTCCCGAGCTTTGGCTCTCGGCGATCACCAACGTTCCGGCCGGCTGACTCTGGCGGGCCAGCTCAGCAGCAATGCGCTGTGTCGAATCAAGCCGAGGAAAATATAAGATTCGCCAGCCTAGGTCACCCGCCTGGCCGCGCTCTAGAGCACGGTAGGGATGGTGGGCGCAAGGCCGAGGTAGGGCAAAACTGACGATTTCTCCCAAGTCTTCAGCTACCTCCGCCATCGATGCGAGCAAGCAGCCAGTACTCGATCGTAGACCGCTTGCCGCCGCTTCTTTTGCAATACAGGCTAGCGAGTGGCGCCTTCAAGTTAAAAATTGCCACGTATAAGACCGTTTTTGAAACTTTAGAATAGCGTCAGACGGTCTAATTCATAATAAAAACCACAAAGTGCTGCTTGGTCTTTGAAAGACATCTAAGATCGCCGTGTCGAGCGTGGCGCACGCTTGAGTATTTACTCTTTAGCATAAGTAACCCTGTGGGATGCGCCAATGATCCGCGGCGGATCGTTCTTACTTGCCACAGGCCTGGAGAAGGGAGTCGATGATGTTGAAGCGACGAAGTGGGTTGATGGCAATTGCCATCACGATGGCGATGCTGTGCGGCTGCGCAGCGTCCGATCGCACACAGGCAATGTGGAAAGACGCAGCAATAGGCGCGGCGGCCGGTGGCGTAATCGGCTGCGGCGGAGCGGCCGGCACGGCAGCCTTGAACAACTCCAATCGGGCCGAAGCCTACGAAATCGGCTGCCCGACCGGCGTTGGGCTAGGGGCGATTATCGGTGGCGCGTATGGTTATCTGACCTACAAGCAGCCGCCGGCTCCCCCCGCTGCACCGGTCCCACCCCCACCACCACCGCCGCCTCCTGCACCGGCCCCGGTTCATGAGCGGATCATCCTTCGCGGAGTGCACTTCGACTTCAATCGCGCCAATATTCGTCCAGATGCAGTTCCGATCCTGGATGAAGCGATCGACATCCTGAAGCAGCATCCCAATGTCGATGTCCAGGTCAACGGCTATTGCGACGCGATCGGTTCGGCGGCTTACAATCTGCGCCTGTCGCAGCGGCGCGCCAACGCGGTCGCCGACTACCTAGAAAGCCACGGCATCCAGGCCAGCCGGGTAACCGCGCAGGGCTTTGGCAAGACCGATTTTGTCGCGCCCAACAACACGGCCGAAGGACGCGCCCAGAACCGGCGCGTGGAGTTGGTGCCGAGCAATCAGTAAACGCTCGGGCCACAGTGCGGCGTCGCCCCCATAGCCAGGCGCGGCGACGCCCCTCAACCGGGAGTGCCTCGTCTTAGCCCAAGGCGAGGCGCTCCCGGTCTGAGCGAATGCCGATATTGCTCAAATAACCCGCACCGCCACGCGACCTGTCGCCCTAGACATGGAGGCCGTGATGAGCACTGGATAGCAGGGTCAAGGCACAGGGGCGTAGCTGCGCAGGCCGGTGGCTTCGTCAATTCCCAGCATCGTGTTGAGATTCTGAATCGCCTGCCCGGCAGCGCCCTTGCCAAGGTTGTCGATCGCCGTGATCACTACCAGGGCCTGCGCGCGCGGCGCCAGCACGAAAGCGATTTCGCACTTGTTGGTGGCCCGCACATTGCGCAACTCGGGCAACTCGCCCTCGTCCAACAGGCGGACGAAGGGCGAGCCGGAGTAACAACCCTCGAAGGCGGCCCCAATATCCGCCGCCGTCACTCCAAGCCGAGGGCGCATAAAAATGGAGGTCAGGATACCGCGATTGACAGGCAACAGATGAGGCACGAACAGCAGCGCTACCTCGCCACCTACGGTACGCGCCATCTCCTGCTCCATCTCGGGGACGTGGCGATGGTTGCCCACCCGGTAGGGACGCAAGCTCTCGTTAACCTCGGCAAATAGTTGATCCAGAGCGGCGGCGCGACGGGCGCCAGTTGTACCCGATTTGGCGTCGATCAGAAGCGACGCGGGATCAACCAGCCCCTGCTGGAGCAGCGGCAGCGCGCCCAACAGCGCGCCGGTGGGATAGCATCCGGGGTTGGCAATCAGGCGGGCCCGTGCGATCTCGGCGCGATGGAATTCGGTCAGGCCGTAAACTGCCTCGGTAAGCAGCGCGGGAGCCGGATGCTCAACTCCGTAGGTGGCGGCGTAGCTGGCCGGCTGCGTGAGCCGGTAGTCGGCGGAAAGATCGATCACGCGCAGGCCACGCCGCAAAAGCTCCCCTATCAGCTTGGCCCCGACCCGTTCGGGCAGACAGGAAAGCACGATTTGCGCCCGCTCCGCGACGATTTCCAGCTGCATCGGCTCGAAGGCTGGCAGCTCCAGGCCGGCAAGATGGCGATGGACCTGAGCAACGGCACGGCCGGCGTAATGTTCCGAAGTGAGCAGGGTCAGCTCGACCCCAGGATGGCTGGCCAGTAGCCGCACGGTCTCGATACCCGAGTATCCGCTGGCACCTAGGATCGCGACATTGGCTTTACCCTGCATAGCCATGCGTTTAGTTCGTGACCCACCCAAGTAAGCTGGGCGGATTACACCATGAAATCGCGGCTTAAACCAGCCAGCCCGGCAGCCGCAGAGCAGAGGTTCAATCCCCTCTGGCGCCTCGACGCCTTGATGATCCAGCCCACCGAGCTATATAGGGTTGGCCGCGGGTAATAAGGTGATGGTTGGCGCGCGCTTGATTTACTTGGTCAGCCTGAGCGGGGTAGTGCTCGACGGCTTGGGCGGACTTTATCTGGCCTACGATCTGTTCGGGGCCGAGCGCGGCCTGCTACGCTTTCTCACGACCTGCATCACCTATGGCGTGGTCTTCCTGGCCGGTTACGGCCTACTGCTGGGCGGCTGGTTTGGATTGATGGGGTTGGTGGTCTCGGGTCCCGCTCTTGCCACCGAACATTGGCGCCACCAAAGCGGCCAACCGGAACCGGCCTGGGAAAAGATCATTTATGCGGCGTGCCGGGCTTGCAGTTTGGGCGTCGCTGGCTGGCTCAGCCTGAATCTGCGCTTCGGCTTAGGCTTCGCTTGTTTAGGCACCCTGTTGCTGTTCGGCGCTTACCAGATAAGCGGCGCAGCGGGCGAGCAGGTGCGGATCTTTTTGCGTCCCAAGCTCAGCGGCCGGGTAATCTTCAGCGGCAGCTCGCGCGGCCTGGCGTTGGGGCTCGCCGCGACGCTCAGCGCGACCTTGCTCAAGGAGCCACGCGCGGTCGCCTTGGGAATCCGGGTCGGAATCGTGGTGGCGGTCGTCAGTGCACTGGCCGGGACCCTGGGCCCCAGCGTCGAATGGTGGGCCCAGCAACTGCCGCCCCGTCGCTTGGGCGCTTACGGCGCTTTCCTAGTTCTGATCGGCTCTATCCTGCAGACCCTGCAGTACCTGCTCCCCTTGCTGTGGGGTGGCCGGAGTTGAGGAAGCGGATGAAAAGCTTAAACTTAATCCAAGGTTGCCGATTACAAGGTGACATGATAGCCGAGTTTGATCGAAGTATCGCCAAGGTGGGGTAGGTCTGGAGCAGGCGCTATTTTGCGCCGATGCTCCCTTGACGGCTTTCGCGATCGCGGGCTGAACGATGCGGAAGAAAGGTAAAGCTCATGAAGCATAGGCGATGGATAATTCCCTCAATCCTGGGAGTGGTTGCTGCCCTTTTCTGGTTAGCTGTCCACGGACATCGCGCCAGCGTGCTAGCGGCCACCGACAACGAGGCCGCGGCGACGGACGATATGCGGCCGGGGCTGGATTTCGCCTCGGTATTTGCGGCCGCGGGCGGCGGCCCGATTTCGCCCTGCCGCTCGATTGCCGATCCGTATCCGGCCTTCAACAGCGTGGCCTTGGATCCCAAGAACCACATTGCGGTGATAAGCGACAACGCGCTCAAGAGCGCGCTTATCTACGATATCAACGCGGGCGAGAGCTTCAGTAAAACGGCGATTACGCCCTACCTGTATCAGATTCGCGGCTTCGCTACTCATATTGCCTCGCCCGCCGGAGTAGCGGTGGATCCGGTCGCCAAGCGCTTCTACGTTGCTGATAACGATATCGGCGAGAGTATCGGCAACTTCCCCTACGGTGCGCGCGGCAATTATCCGGCGCAGTCGGTGGCGGTGCCGGTGGGCGCCTACGGGATCGGGCTCAGTCAGACTTACCATCAGTTCGCGGTCAGCGAGGAAGATCAGCCGCTGATCATGTTCTTCCGGATTGGCGCCAGCGGTGCCGAGCATCCCTTGCGCGAGATCCGCGGGCCCCACACCCAGATGGCGGACCCGCGCGGGCTGGTATGGGACGATACCAATCACGAGATCCTAATCGCCAATCAAGGGGCGTGGAATCGCGGCTATTGGGATCGCGATTGGAATGGCGGCGGCCATTATCAGCCGCCCTCGCTGGAGGCCTTTGCCGACAGCGGCAAGGGCGATGTCAAGCCTCTGCGCGTGATTCAGGGTTCGCGCACTCAGCTCAACTGGCCCTTCCAGATTGCGTTGGACCCAGTCCACAACGAGATTGCGGTAGCCAATCTAGGCGGCAATTCGGTGCTGGTCTTCAAGCGCACCGCGCAGGGCAACGTGGCCCCGGTGCGGGTAATCAAGGGACCTCATACCGGGCTGATGTATCCGATCGGGGTCGCCTACGATACCGTCCATAATCAATTATGGGTGGTCAATTACGGCCACGAAGCGCTGATTTACGATCGCGGCGCGCAGGGCGACGCCGCGCCCGTGCGGGTAATCCGCTCGGCCCCGGCTGGCGCCGCCACGGTAGGAATCAGCAATCCCTTCACAATGGCGTACGATTCCAGGCGCGACGAGCTCCTGGTCCGCAATTGAAACACTGACCCCCGCATCGGGGTCTTCGCCAGGATGGCGAGTGGAGCAAGCGCTCCGGTCAGAATCATTCACGGCCAGCACACCAAGCTGACCCGTACGGGTCATGGCATCGCTTATGACGCGGTGCGCGACGAGATCTTTTCTAGCGAGGCGCTAGCGGGCGCCATTGTCGTGCTCAAAGGCGGCGCCAACGGCGATGCCACGCCGATCCGCGTGATCCAGGGACCGCATACCCGGCTGTTTCGGCCCTGGTATGTCTTCCCCGATGATGCCCACCATGAGCTGGTAGTGGGAGACAATGTGCAAGGTTCGGTGTTGACCTATCCGATCGACGCCAATGGTGACGTGGCGCCCAAGCGGGTGATTCATGGTCCCAAGACCTTGCTGTTCCAAACCTACGGCGTGGGTGTCGACGACCAGCGAGACCTGCTGATCGCGGTCTCCCAGCAGATACCGCTCAATGCGGCGCAGAAAGCGGCTTTTCCGGCCGATTTTCAAGCCAAACGCCATGGCGGGATCCTGATCTTCCATCGTACCGACAATGGTAATGTGGCGCCCTTCCGGGTCATCATGGGACCTCATACGGGGATTCAGGGACCGGGCAATATCCAGATGTACAAGGGGTTAATTTTCATGAATACCCCGAATGCGGTATATTACCACTCGGCCTATGACCTGGGTGGTTATGCGCCACGCAAGGATTGCACTGGGCCGCCGCCCGATCCGCTGGGCCTGGGTAGCCAAAATGTCTTCATTGGGGTCTGGGACGATACTCAGAATGGCGACGTCGGGCCTCACTATGTTATCCACGGGCCGGCCTCGCAGTTTGCCGCCCTCTCGGGAATCGCCATCGATCCGAAGGATGGCGAGGTGTACGTAACCGACGCGGTGCACAACGCGACCTTCGGTTTCCTGGTCCCCGACTTCTTCACTCCCAAGCAAGACTGAGACTGAGCTGGCCGGCGCGGACGAGTAACCCCGCGCCGGCCCTCGGTGGCAGGTTGCACTTAAGCGCCAGGCGACGCTTTTCAAATTGACCGTCAGCGGACTATATTGAGGCAGCCGGGACTGGCGAACGGGGCTCACGGAGCCGCCTACGATGGTGGGTGAGCTACCAAGGAGGTAGAGTTCCATGGTGCTTGGATTGTCGCATGGTGGTTCCACGATCTTTACCAACCCCACCCCCGCCGATGAGGTCCTGGTCGCGACCCTCGACGGATTGGTGCGTTTGAAGCGCGATCGCGCCGGCGCCTGGAGCATCGCACAGCGCGCACTTGAGGGTGCGCACGTAAGCTCCCTTATCATGCCCGAACCGGACCTGATGCTGGCCGGAATTTTCAAGGGTGGGATCGTGGCTAGCCGCGACGACGGCCGTACCTGGGAGCGGCGCGATCACGGACTGTCGCTAAACGACGTGTACAGTTTGGCCGCCACCCGCCTGGGCGGGCACTTGCGGCTTTACGCCGGGACTGAGCCGGCGGCCTTCTTCATCAGCGATGATCTCGGACAGAACTGGCGCGAGGCACCGGCTCTGCGCCAAGTGCCTGGGACCGAGAAATGGACCTTTCCAGCACCACCTCATATCGCCCATGTCAAATTCATCTCGGTGGCACCCGACGATCCCGCCACCGTGTACGCTTGCGTGGAACAGGGCGGAATGGCACGCAGCCAAGATGGTGGAGAGAGTTGGAGCGTACTTAGCGGCTTTCACGACGACGTCCATCGGATGTTGATTCATCCCTATCATCCCAATCGTCTGATGATGGTAACCGGATTCGGGATTTTCATCAGCGAAGACCGCGGCGAGAGTTGGCAGCAGCGCACGCGCGATGGCAGCTCTTCGGCAGTGGGCGATTACCCTGACCAACTGGTCTTCTCCCCCACGCGACCCGAGCTTATGTTCCTGTCGGGGACTAAGACCAAACCCAGCCGGTGGCTCAAGGAGCGCTTCGCCGGAGCGCGCATCCTGCGCACTCGCGACGGCGGCCACAACTGGGAGATTTTGACCAACGGCTTGCCCGCACCCGATAAATGGCAAGCCTCGATCGAAGCGATGTGCCTGGAGGAGTGCGGCAAGGCGATCGCGCTGTACGCGGCCACCACCGCCGGCGAGGTCTATGCGAGTCAGGACAGCGGCGAGAGCTGGCGGCTGATCGCGCAAGGGCTAGCGCCGATTTCCAAGGGCGCCCATTATCGTCCCCTGGTCCAGGCCGCTTAGCGCGCAGCGGCGATTTCAACTCAACGCTCGGCTCCTCGGCTGTACGCCCTCACGTCTCGATCTTCTCGCCGGGCAGGGAGAATATTGAGCGGCGGGTGTGACACTGGTGAGTCTGCTTCGTCATCGCAAGAACAGGCGATATTGGGCGGAAAGTTTCATACACATGCCCAGGCCAAGCAGGCGCGAAGCGGACCTGAGTCTTTAGACCGACCGGGGAAGCAATTCTTCAAAGCCGACATGGAAGCGGGAGACCGCGATATCCGCGCTGTGGCACATTGCTACGATCTCCTCGACTCGGTGGCGGGGGAGCTTAACCGTGGAGATAATCAGCTCTTCGAACTCCCTCGCTGCTACCCGGCGCTGGAATTCGCTTAGGTCCAGCACCGGAAAGCCGCGCACTAACCGTCGCCATTTGTAGATGTCGTCGTCGGCAAAGGCGAGGAACCGCAAACCCAGATGGGGGTTAAGCTCGATTTCACGCAGGGCCGCGATCCCGCCCAATCCAGCGCCAAAAATGATCACCCGTCGAGAGCGCGGCTGCTGAATCTTGAAGAAGCGGTCGAAGAGGCAATAGGTCAGGCGCGAGGAAAGGATCAAGCTGATCAGCAGATAACCGTCGGTGATGGGCAGAAGCAGCCCTTGCAGCGGGGCATCCAGCAAATAAGCCGTGGCCCAGCCCAATCCCAGTGCCATAAACGCGGCGCGCACCGTGGCCAGCCCATCCTCCAAGCTGGGATAGCGAAAATCGCGGGCATACAGCCCACCCCACCACAGCCCCACTATCTGCACCCCCAGCAGCGCGACCATCCAGCTCGCCGGCCGGCTGTCGAGGCGCTCACCCGCAAGGAGCACGGCCAATCCCAATGCCAACACCGCCAGGGCAGCATCGGCCACGATCGAAAAGGCGCGATGGCGCACGAAAGGCAGATCGAATAGCGGAAGAAACAGACCGCCGCCCAGCGGATGGAGCTCCGGATAATGCATCGCGCGCAGGGCGACAATCCCCATCGCGATCGCCAGCGCCAGCAGCAGCGCCTGTTGGCGATTATCCAGCACGGCCAGGGCGAAACCGGCCATGCCACACAGCGCGGTCACCGCCCACATAACCAGGACCGCGCGCCGCTGGGTCATCCCCAGGGCAAGCAGACGATGGTGAATATGCTCGCGATCGGCGGTAAAGAACGCCGAGGGATTTTTCTTGACGAAACCGTAGCGCTCGCGCTGGCCGTCAAGCCGAATTACGCCCAAACCACGCAGTGCCCGCCGGATGGTGGTCAAGGCGACCTCGGCCAGCGGCAATCCGAGCACCGCCAAGGGCGCGGCGATGGCAGACAAGGTGGCGGCTTTGGTGGTAGTGGCCAGGCTGAACACCGCGAGCAGAAAGCCCAGCAGCAGACTGCCGGAATCCCCTAGAAAAATCGTTGCCGGATAAAAATTGTAGGATAGGAAGCCCAGCAGGGCGCCGCACAGTCCCGCGGTCACAGTCGCCTCAGAGGCGCTTTTCAAATGAATGAAGATTGCCAGCATCGTGGCCGCACTGATTAAACCTACTCCCGCCGCCAATCCGTCCAACCCGTCGATCAGGTTGATGGCGTTGACCACCAGCACGATCCAGATCAGCGTGGCCGGTAGGCTTATCCAGCCCAACGAAAAACCGAACAGTTCCCTGATCTGGTAGCCCGACGCGATGACCGCCAGCGCCGCGACGATCTCCACTCCAAGCTTGATGCGCGGCCGCAGGTCCCAGGCGTCGTCGGCGGCGCCCAGGGCCGCCAACGACGTGGCGGCGCCGGCCACCAGCAAATGGCGCCAACTGGGCAACCCACCGGGGCCATGAAAAGGGGCCGGCACGGCAGCTGACACCCAATGGGTCACGATCGAAGCCGCCACTCCCGTGATTGTGGCCAAATAAACCGCCACCCCGCCCAACCGTGGCGTAGCGACCTCGTGCACCTTGCGCCCGCCGGGTAGATCGATGACCCCCCAGCGACGAGCCAGTTGGCTCACGATCGGGGTGATCACGATTGCGGTCAACGCCGCGCATATAACAGCTATCAGGTAGTTGAGCACAAACGCCCAGCAACTATCGCCACGCCAGCTGGCAGCCAGCAAGTTTTTCTTCTGTCTGAGAAGCTTGTCATCAGTTTTAGGCTTAGCGCAAGTCTGATAAGTTTTTATGACCGGACGTTGTTAAACAGAGCGGCTAATGCTCGTTCAATTGAACGCTCCAAAAATAGCGTTTTCGAACCGCTATCGGAGCGATGGCAGAGGTCGTCTCAAGTTAGGTATTGTGTGACTCAGATCGATGGAAACGTTGCAGGGTAGGGTTGGGTTGGTAACCGGCGCCTCGCGCGGGATTGGCCGTGCGATCGCCCTACGGCTGGCCCGCGCGGGCGCGGCCGTGGCGATTAATTATCGCAACGACGGCGAGCGCGCGCGCGGCGTGGTCAGAGAGATCGAAGCCTGCGGCGGGCGCGCCCTGGCGATCCAAGCCGACTTGGCCAGACTGGACGAGGTGCGCGGGTTGTTCGAAGCCACGCTCGACCATTTCGGCCGTCTCGATATCGTGGTCAACAACGCCGCGGTAGCTTGCTTCCAGCCGCTGGCCGAGGTGAGCGAAGGCACCTTCGACCAGATTTTCGCGGTCAACGTCAAGGGGGTCTTCTTCGCGATGCAGGAGGCCGCGCGCCGGCTTAGCGACGGTGGGCGGATTATCAACCTCTCCTCGGGAATTACGATCCACGGGAGCGCGGGAGGCAGTGTATACGGCGGCAGCAAGGGCGCGGTGGAAGAATTCACCAAAGCCGCGGCCAAGGAATTGGGCAGACGGCAAATCACCGTCAATACCGTTTCGGCGGGCTTCACCGAAACCGATATGTTCTACCAAGCGGTGGCGCCCGAAAACCGCGCACAGGCGGTCAGCCTCTCGCCATTGGGGCGCCTGGGGCAACCCGAAGATATCGCCGAGGTGGTGGTTTTTTTGGCGAGCGAGGGCGGGCGCTGGATTACGGGCCAACATATCCGCGCCACCGGCGGCGCCGACTGAGGTGCCTGCGAACGGCACATCCGGCGGTGGACCTTAACCCTTGGTCCATGGGTTAATAGGCACACGTAAAACATACGGAAGTTATGCCCTGCCCCCCTGTACGCAAGCGTCGCCCGCAGCCCTGGCCGATTCGCCTAACCCATTGGTGCAACGTCCTGTTTGTCGTCTTGATGGCAGGAAGCGGCTTGCAAATCCTGGCCGCTTATCCGGCATTGGGACCGCGTGGCGCGCTTTATCGTTGGTATCCTTTTCAGGGCGTCGCGCCACCGCCGGCGCTACAATTGGGTGGATGGCTGGCGGGCGGACGGCATTGGCATTTCGCTATCGCTTGGCTGTTCGTGATGAACGGCGTGGTCTACCTAGCCTACTGTTGGGGCAGCGGGGAATGGTATCGGCGCCTGTTTCTGCCCCGGCGCGACGGGCGCGCGGCATTTCGCCAGGTGGCCTTCTACCTGCATCTCATCAAATCGCCGCCGCCCTCCGATTTTTACGATGGCCTGCAGCGGCTAGCCTACAGCGGCGTAATCGGCGTGGCCGCCGTCATGGTGCTGTCGGGCTTGGCGATCTATGAGCCGGTTCAACTTCACCTTCTCACCACTCTCTTTGGCGGCTACGACGGCGCACGCGCGGTTCATCTGGCCGGCTTGGGGATGATTGCGCTATTCGCCGCACTCCACCTGGTGCTGGTCCTGTGTCATCCCCGCAAATTGGTCAAGATGATCACGGGAGGACAGCATGAGTAGCGCCAGGGCGAGCGTTGCGGGGGTGAGCCGGCGCAGATTTATCCTAGGTGCCAGCGCGGGTGCGCTGCTGGGCGGATGCCAAAGCCGGCCGGTAAGCGCCTTTCTTAGAGCGATGCAGAGCTGGAATGGCGGCTTCCAGGCTTGGCTCTACTCGGCAAATCGCCTGGCACCCCAGCTTCCCGCCACGGCGCAGACTCCCGAAGCCGCGATCCCGGTCTACTACATCTCCGATTTCCTGCCCCAGCCTCCTCCCAACTGGACTTTGAGTATCGGCGGCCTGGTCCGCCGCCCGATGGTGCTGACGCTGGCGCAATTGCAGGAGATGACGGCGGTGGAGATGCGTGTGCAACATCACTGCGTGGAGGGTTGGTCGGCGGTGGCATCGTGGCGCGGAGTGCGGATGGTCGACCTCGCGCGGCTGGTGGATGCTCAGCCCAGCGCCCGCTATGTCGAGTTCCGCAGTTTTGACTCCAACTACTGGTCATCGTGGGACCGCGCCAGTGCCTTTCATCCGCAGACGATCCTGGCCTATGCAATGAACGGTCATCCGCTGAGCGCCGAGCATGGCGCCCCAGTGCGGCTCTACTCGGCGGTCAAGCTGGGTTACAAAATGGTCAAGTATTTGAGCGCGATCAACTTTATGCCGGCGCCCAGCGGTGGTTACTGGGAAGACCAGGGCTACGACTGGTTCGCCGGGGTCTGAGCCGCTTACAACGAGGCTTTGGGTTCGAGCCGGGGCAGATTCCCGGTTCCAGGGGAGAGCAGACTTTGACGCGACAGCGCCGGCCATGTTAGAGCCTAGCGATAATTAGTCGATAGCGAGAGGTGCGCGATGGATCTCAAGGGCGAACGCAGCGCGCTGCTGATCGTCGATATGCAAAACGGATTTTGCCATCCCCGAGGCTCCTACGCACGTCTAGGGATGGCGGCGGCGCGGCTCAATAGCGCCACCCCGGGATGCCTTCGCCTGCTGCAGGCCGCGCGCCAAGCCGCCATACCTGTAATCTTTACTCGCGCCTATCACGAGGCGGACTTTTCGGATACCACCCTCAAGATGCGCGATCAGCCCCGACTGGCCGGCCAGATCCGCGAGGGCTTCGTGGTAAAGGGCACTTGGGACTACGAGGTGCTCGATGAGCTTCGCCCGCTAGCCGGCGAGTATGTCATCGACAAGGTGCGCTACAGCGCCTTTGTCTCCGCCGGTCTGGGCGTGATGTTGGGCGCGCTTCAAGTCAAGAATCTCATCGTATGCGGGGTGACCACCGCGGTGTGCGTGGAAAGCAACGTGCGCGACGCCTGCCAGCACAATTATCGCGTCTTTGTGGTCTCCGATGCGGTGGCGGAAATCGACCAGGCCGAGCACGAGGCCGCACTGCGAATCATGGACCGTATGTTCGCTTGGGTGGTGGACAGCGCGCAAGCGGTAGCCGCCATAGGGGCGCTTAACCGAGGGCGTAACGCGGCCTGAGCGCGGCGCCCGATAATCCAACGACAGCAAAACTTAGGAGTTAGCGATGGCCAGCAGACGCAAGAGTATCCACCTTGAGGGCTTCTCCCACGGCACCAATCCGATTCCCTACGCCTCGGTGGTGGACAATATCCTGATGTCGGGCGGGATCAACGGACACGGGGCCGACGGCAAAGTCCCGGCTGATCCGACCGAGCAGGTGCACAACATGTTCAATAATATCCGCCGGATGATGGACAAGGCGGGGGGCACGCTGGAGGATATCGTCAAAATAACGGTCAATCTGAGCCCAAAGGTCGATCGCAACCTGATCAACGGCCCGTGGAGCGAAATGTTTCCCGATGCCGAAAGCCGGCCCGCGCGCAAAACCAATTTTGGCGAGTTGGGTGGCAACATGATTTGCCAGTGCGAAGTGACCGCGGTGCTTAAGAAGTAAGCCTTCTGGTGCGCCGAGAATTTTGTTCCCGGCGCACCTTTTCCTGGCCGACGATGCGTCGGGGGACGCACAACGTCCGACCAGCGGCAGGTCTCTATACCTGCCAGAGGGGTGGGTGAGAATCTGAACAATGGGGGTCGGACCGCCCGGTCCGACGGTTGGAGGAATTCAAGATGGCATCGCATCGCCGAGGTTGGGTACTGCTAGTCAGCCTGCTGTTCACCCAGCTCTTCATGTTCGGGCCTACCGCCGGCACCATCGGAGTTTTCATCCCCTCGCTGGTTCGCACCTTCGGCTGGAGCCGCGAGGCGGTGTCCTCGATCGCGGTGGCCTATTCCGTGATGCTGGGGATCGGATGCCTCATCTCGGGCGGGCTGTTGGAAGCCATCGATGCGCGTTGGGTAATGTCGGTAGGGGCGGTAGTCGCCGGTGTTGGCATGTTCTGCGCCGCCAGTATCCACTCGCTGGGTGGTTTGTTTGCCAGCTATGTGCTGGTGGGCGCAGGCGTGGCTTTGGGCGGCGTCACCCCAGCCACCGTGGTCGCGGCCAATTGGTATCCCCATCGGCGCGGTACCGCGGTCGCCATTACCCTGCTGGGCCTGTCGCTGGGGATGGCGGCGGCGCCGCCACTGGTGATGCACGTTATCGTAACTCACGGCTGGCGCATGGGGATGATTGCCTTAGGACTGCCGATGGTCCTGCTGAGCGCCCCCGCAGCCTTCATCATGGTCCGCACCCGCCCCGCAGAGGCACCGGCCGGAGCAATGGTTTCCGCCCATGGCCATGTCGGCGCGACCGGTGATCACGGCGTGGAGCTTGGAGTTGGAATGCTAACCTCGGCGTTCTGGCTACTCCTGGGCTTGTGCTTGTTTTCCCAGCTCGGCGTCGGCTCGATTCTCTATCACATGGTGCCCTACCTGATGTTGATCGGTTACAGTCCCGAGCAGGCTTCGATGATCATGGGAGCACAGGCCCTGCTGGTCTCCGTCGGCTCGGTCGGCTTCGGCATACTCGCTGACTATTTCGGACCTCGGCCAGTCCTACTGACCACGTTTGTTCTGCTCGCAGCCTCGGTCATGATGTTGATTGGAGCCAGCGATCCGCACTGGGCGATGTGGGCGGTTACCGGTTTCATCATTGTGTGGGGTGTCAACATGGGCAACATGTCGGCGCTGGCGCCGCTGGTCGCCAACAGCCTGGGTATGCGTCGCTTCTCCACCTTCATGGGAATCGTGACCATGTTCTGGTTTTTCGGCGAGGGCTTCGGCCCGCTCATCGCCGGGGGCCTGTTCGACCGCACCCACACTTATACCGTACCCTTCGAGCTGGCCGCGGCTTTCTTCTTGCTTAGCGCGGTCCTGACCGCGATGGTTTACCCCGCGCGAGGTGTCGCCTCCCAGGGCAATCGCGAAGAGATGGTGGCATAGCCGCCGACTTCCTGGAGCGAAATGGCCTCCCCCCACCGGCGCGCTGAAAAGGAAGGCCCAAGGTGGCGCTCAACGCTGCCAATGACAAGCGGCCGCGGAAGGGACCGCCCCAACGCCGACCCGCTACGGCATGGACCCTGCGGCCCGCCCCCGGTAAGATACCGTGCGTGCCGTCTGCGCCGCTGATCTCGCCCGAGGATTGGATCCATCAAGCGGTTTTAACCTGCTGGCCCGGCGCTCGGGTCAGTCGCGTAGAGCAGCTGCAGGGCGACGTCTCGATGCGCCGATACTGGCGCGGCTACCTTGAATCTGCGACTGCGGCTGCACCGCGCAGCGTGGTGATGGCAGATCTCGGTCCGCACGATTTGCCGCGCTATGCGCGCGAACTAAACCTACTCTCAGAGCCATTGCGCGAAAACTTGGTGCTTAACGCCCACCGCCTGATGAGTCTGCTGGGGGTCGCGGTGCCGGCGATCTATCTGGCAGCGCCACACGCACGCAAGCTCCTGCTTGAGGATCTCGGCAATCGCTCACTGCGTCAGACGGTAACCCGGCAGCCCGACCAGGTCCGCCCACTTTTCCGCCTGGCGATCGACGAACTGCTAAAACTGCACGGCGCGCGCGACATCTCATCGGCCGACAGCTACTACGCGCTCGGGCTTTTCTACGACACCCGGCTGTTCCGATGGGAGATGGAGCAATTTCTTCGTCACGGACTGGCGCAGAACTTGACGCAAACGACCCAGTTGGGCGGTGAATTGGACCGGATCGCGCTGGAATTGGGCTCCCTGCCACGCGTGCTGTCCCATCGCGATTACCATTTCAACAACCTGATGGTGCAGGAGAGCGCGCACGGGCCGCGCCTGCGAGTGATCGACTACCAGGACGCGTTGATGGCGCCAGCGGTCCAGGATCTGGCAGTACTGCTCACCACGCGCGACAGCGGCTCCGTGATTACTCCTGCGCTGGAGGAGGAGCTGCTCGCATATTACCGCGCCCGGGCGCATCAGCTCGCAATGGCGCTGCTACCCGAACCCGACTTCGCGCGCGGCTATTGGCTATGCGTGCTGCAGCATGCGCTCAAAGTAATCGGCCTGTTCAGTCATTTGGGCAGCCAGGGCAAATTGGATTATGCCGCCCTGCTGCCCGCCGCGCGTGCACAGGCCCGCCGCGCTTCGGCGGTGTTGGCTGATTTTCCCGCCCTGGCTCAAGCGTTGGAGCAATCATGAGAGCCCTAGTGCTGGCAGCCGGACTGGGCGAGCGACTGCGCCCGCTTACCGATCAAATTCCCAAACCGCTACTGGAGTTGGGCGGACGCCCCTTGATCCATTATCCGCTAATGATGCTACGGCGGGCGGGAATCACCGAGATCGCGGTCAATGTTCACCACCTCGCGCAGCAGATTCAGCTTGCGTTGGGGGACGGGGCTGCCTTGGGACTGAAACTTTTCTATGCGCCCGAAACCACATTGCTTGGCACGGGCGGGCCGCTGCTTGGGCTGCGCTCCTTCTTTGGCGAGGACAGCTTCGTAGTCGCCAACGCCGACACCCTCCTCGACCTCGATCTGGCGGCTATGATCGCGGCTCACCGCGAGCGTCGCGCCCTGGTCACTTTCGCCGTGCGCGCCTCGGACAAGCTAGGTGCCTACAGTCGCCTGGAGCTAGACGCCACCGCGCGCTTGCGCCGCATACGTTTCTTGCGCCGCGGCGGTTTTTTGGAGGACGTTCCGGCCAAGATCGATCCTAAGCTCGAGCCCGCGCTGCGCGCATACATGTATTGTGGCGTCTACGTGTGTGCGCCCCAAGCGCTAGCAGGCCCGATGCCGGCTGCCCCCTTCAGCAGCATCGAGCATCTGTTCGCGCCGATGTTGGCGCGCGACCTACCCTTGTACGGCTACCTGCATCGAGGCTTCTTTGTCACGGTCGACGATCTGGCGGGGTATGAGGCTCTGCGCCGACAATTCGCCGAGCGCCCGCCGCCACTGTAACTGTATGAAAAAACTGATGCATGCATAACTCGACCGCCGTATTTGTCAGCGAATTTCGTCCCATAGCGGCTAACCGCTTTAGCGGGTTGAACGGTTTTGACCGGAAGTAATAGCTTTCGCCGCAAGTAAGGAAGCATAGGATCACACAAAATGTGCGATCGCCAACACTTAAAGCTGCCTCACTTAGGATAAAATCCCGACTCGAATCAATCTTGCGAAAAGGCACGACATTCAAAGCCTAATCCACGGCTGCCACCACAGGGCAGCGCGACGGAAGGGAGAAGTTAGCGATGCCCACCAAAGTGCTGACTGTAAAAGAGGCTGCGGACTACTTGCGAATCCATACCTCGACGATATATCGCCTGCTGAAAAAAAAGCAGCTTCCAGCTTTTCGCGTGGGCAGTGACTGGCGATTCAATGTCGAGGACATCGATCGCTGGCGGCTAGGCGACACCAATCCGCCGCCGGTGGAACCCCAAATGGGCCGCAAACGGAACGTTCATGAGATTTAACCGTTCAGGCCAGGCTGGCCTGGGATAGCTAATAGAAAAGAGCCTTCGTCGCGCTGGCGGAGGCACCCTAACCAGCCTTGGCGAAGCGAAAGGAATGTGCTCGCAGCCAGAATTTCGGCATCGGCTTGATCCAGCGTCGCCGGTTCGAGGTCGGCCTGTACTCGCAGCCATCGGCGCAGGTCGTGCAACACGCTGGCTCGCTCACGGAGGGCCTTCCCCGAGTTGCGCTTAGGGGCCAATGCGAGCGGGCTCCAGAGCTGCCATTGCAGATGAGGATAGGCCTCGAGCGCGCAGGCGCCCGCCGTTTGCACGGCAGCAAAGGTAAGAAAGCCCGCTAGCATGAAGCGGGTGAAAAGCGCGAGGCCCGAGCTGCCAGCGACGGTAGGGACGCCAGGAAACAACGCGGCAAAAGCCGCTCGCAGATGCGGCTTGTCGCAAACCGACATTTGGTGCGCAAAATCGTGCAGAACGGGCGTTGGATACAGACTCAACCGCAGCGGCGGGTTAAGCCGGCGCACCAGTTTACGTAGGGTTTGATCCAGTAACCGACTTGGGGGTAGCTGAGCGCGCCGTGCCGGCCACGGCTGAGCCAAGCTCAGATCGCGCGGTAGACGCGGAGAATCCACCGCCACCAGCCAGCCCGGTCCAAGGTCGGGGCAGGCCTCACGCAGACGGCCTCGCAGCCGGGCTATCGGCGCGGCATCGAGATCGCTTAGCACGATTCGGGCCCGTCGCAATCGGCTGCCCGACAGCACGGCCAAGTCCAAAAAATCCTCACCAACGTCGATTCCCAACACCGCACGCGGCAGCGGCTTGATTTCCTCGACCAAGCATCCATCCGGCGTCTTATTCATTCCCACTGGAACCGCACTGTTAGGAGGCCAGGGAGGCGTGGGCGGTTTCGGGCAACCGAAGCACAGCACCGGCCGAGACTAAGGCGGCCACGATCAGATAAAGCGCGGGCGCCATGACCGTGCTGCGGGCAATCAGAACCGTGGCGATCATCGGGGTAGTGCCACCGAACAGCGTCATGC
>DATGLK010000046.1 GCA_035294265.1 Candidatus Binataceae bacterium | reverse complement strand
AACTGGTGCCGGAAATTGGCGAAGCTATGGTACTCAAGGAGCATCGCCATCATCATTTGCTCGATCTGATGCGCCAGGAACTGGAGGCCGAGGGGCAGCGTGAGGCGCTCTTCGCAATCACCGGCAACGCGGTCACCCATCACGTCTTCAGCCAGATGAGCGAGGAGCGCGGCGGCAGCCGCCCGATCGGCTTCATGTTGGCCGCGTCGCCCCCGAGCGCGATGCGGGTCGATTATCCACAACGCATTAGCCTGCTCAGCTACCTAAAGTTTCTGGAACAATCGCCGCCGGCCGCGACAATTCACGTTCCTGACCATCATCGTGCCATCCTGGGCCGGATTTACCAGCAGGCGGGGCGCAAGTTTGTTCACGGCGCGCCCGCGCCCGCCGCGGGCGAGGGCGCGCTCAAAACCAGCGTCGATCGCGCCAGCACCCGAGCGCATATCCGGGTAACCCGGCCCGGGCGCGACAGCGTGGCGCAGATTTTGGCCGCACGCGATTCTTTGGCCGGCGCGGAAGTGATTTATGCCGAGTTGCCCTTGGCCGCTCCAGGATGCGCGCAAATCTGCCAGCAACTGGAAGAGCGCGGGGCTTTTTTTCTCGGCCTGGCCAGCGGCGAGCCGCACGAAGGCGATAGTCTGCGCCTCCATCTACACGGTCCCAAAATCGACCCTAACCTGATAAAGCTCAATTCCGACTTCGCGCGCGAGCTGCTTGCCTATATCGTAGCCGAACGCAAACGGCGTGAAGCGCGCGCCAGCGCGTGAGTGTCCGGTTCTTGCTTTAACCCTATCGCCCAATAGGCTGGATCGTGGCATCGTGACTCCACATTCGATGACACCGAATCTTGATGATGAGGTTTTCTAAATGACCCTACGGACGGCGCCGGCCACCGGCCTGAGCGTTTCTTTGCAAGGATCGGAATGGTGACCCGGACCGCAGTACTGATCATTATTGACGGCTGGGGTCTGCGCAAAGAGCGCGAAGCCAACGCGATCGCGCAGGCACGTACCCCGGTGATGGACGAGCTTAACCGCACCAGCGCGCACAGCGCGCTGGACGCCTCTGGCCCCGCGGTCGGCTTGGCCCCGGGCGTGATGGGCAACTCCGAGGTCGGTCATCTAACGATTGGCGCAGGCCGAGTAATCTACCAGGACGTAATGCGCATCACCAAGGCGATTGAGACCGGCGCCCTGGCCCGCAACCCCGTCCTGGGCGAGGCGATGGCGCGGGCGGGCGGCAGCCACACCCTGCACCTGTGGGGCCTGCTCTCCGACGGTAGCGTGCACAGCCATATCGATCATCTGCTAGCACTGCTGGAAATGGCGGCGGGGCGCGACGTCCGGAAAATCGCGGTGCATGCGGTGCTTGACGGGCGCGACACACCGCCGCGCTCGGCATTGTCTTATATCGATCGGCTGGAAGCGGAGCTGCGCCGTTTGGGCCGCGGCCGGATAGCCACCGTCACCGGCCGCTACTATGCGATGGATCGCGACAAGCGCTGGGAGCGCACCCAACGCGCCTACGATGCCTGGGTAGTGGGCCTTGGCAAACAGGCGCCCAGCGCCCGCGCCGCGGTGGAAGCGGCATACGCGGCTGGACAAAACGACGAATTTGTCGAGCCCACAATTATCGCTCCCGCCATACCGATGGCGGATGGTGACCAAGTGATCTGCTTTAACTTCCGCGCGGATCGCGCCCGCCAATTGACCGCGGCTCTGGCGCTGGCGGATTTCGGCGGCTTTCCTCGAACCCGCGTAGTGCGCCTGGGTTACGTCTGCATGAGCGAGTACGATCGCGCCTTCAACCTGCCGCTGGCGTTTCCACCCGAGGACGTGCCCAATCCGTTGGCCCAGGTCCTGGCCGACCACCAGGTGCACAATCTACGTCTGGCAGAGACCGAAAAGTACGCTCATGTCACCTATTTTCTCAACGGCGGAGTAGAAACCCCTTTCCCCTACGAAGAACGCATCCTAGTTCCTTCACCCAAAGTGGCGACCTACGACCTGCAGCCCGCGATGAGCGCCATGACGATCGCCGAAAAAGCCGAAGAAGCCCTCGCCTCCGGCCGTTTTGGCGCTCTAGTGATTAATTTCGCCAATCCCGACATGGTGGGACACACCGGTGTCATGGCGGCTACGGTCCAAGCGGTGGAAGCCACCGACCGCGCCTTGGGCCGCGTCATCGAGGCCGCCCGACGCGCCGGCGCCAGCGTCTTGATTACCGCCGATCACGGCAACGCCGAGTTCATGGCCGATCCCAAAACCGGCCAACCACATACCGCACATACCACCAATCTGGTCCCGCTGATCCTGTTCAACCCTGGCGCCCACGAGCGCCTGGAGGTCGGTACGCTGGCCGACGTGGCGCCAACATTTTTGAGCCTGTTAGGCCTGAGCTCGCCACCGGAGATGACTGGCCGCAACCTGCGAGTGCCAGCGTAGGGCACAGCATGGCCTTTTCGGCGCCGCAGACGGCCGAAGGCCTTGAGCGGCACAGCCACCTACAGCGTCTAAAACCAGTATCTCGCGACCATCTAACCTGAGCAGGTGGCCTTAAAAGGATCTACGACCTCGCAAGCCGGCTAAACAGAGCAACCGGCATATAGATGATTTCTACAAGCGGATCGACGAGGTTTTGGATATTTCCGAGAACGCCTGGCCGTCGTGAAAAGGCGAGGCTGCACGCTGACAAACATGCTTGACTGGCTTAAAAGACCCAATGACCGAAGCTAGCTGCGCAATGGAGCTCCGCTTTATCTTCCCTGCCAGCGTGGCGACCGCTTGTTCAAAAACGCGGCGAAACCCTCCTGAGCGTCGGCCGCCATTGCATTGCGGCTCATCACTTCCTTGGTATAGGCGTAAGCCGACGCCTGATCCATCTCGATTTGGCGATAAAACGCTTCTTTGCCGATCGCCAGCGCGAGCGGACTGGCCTGCGCAATTCTCCTGGCCCAGTCCCAGCTTTGCGCCAGCAAAGCGTCATCGGCAACCACGCGATTGACTAGACCCCATTCATAGGCGACAGCGGCGCTGATGGGCTGGCCCGACAGCAGCATCTCCATCGCTCGTTTGGCACCGATCGCGCGGGTCAGGGCGACCATCGGGGTGGAGCAAAACAGTCCGATCCGCACGCCGGGAGTAGCGAAGCTGGCACTTTGGGCCGCGATCACCAGATCGCAGGTGGCCGCCAATTGGCATCCGGCGGCGCTGGCTACTCCGCCCACCACTGCGATCACCGGCTGCGCAATGGTCTGTACCGTGGTCATCAGGTCGCAGCACAGATCGAACAGCCAGCGGTAGAATTCACTGTCGCGATTTTGGAGCTCGACCAGATCGTGGCCGGCGCTGAAGGCGGGCCCGGCGCCGGCGAGCAACACCGCACGCAGCTCGGGCCGAGCCCCGATTTCCTGCAACGCCTCGCGAAGCTCGAGCATCAGAGCGCTGGACAGCGGGTTGCGCCGCTCGGGCTGATTCATGGTGAGCAAGGCCACCCCCTCGCTTTCTTCGCGCAACAATATTCCGGCCATGGCCTTGCCTCCCAAATTCACCGCCCGCGATCCATCCCGCCGACCATTCTCAAGCAGCGGGTATGATACACCCTGGTCAGAGCTCAGGGATTCATAGCCCTTTTCACTACTGCGTGGTTTGCTTGCTCACCTGTGCTGTAATTCTTCCCCGTACGGCTAATGGTGGGCGCCTCGGTCAGGTTAACGCAAGCGGGAGCGAAATCACCAGCGCTCCGGGCCCTGTTTCCAGACTGCCACGGCATATCCCAAGACATTGGCGGAGCGCCTTGAGGTCGCCTTCGATTTCCTCACGCGCCTGCTCGTCTAGGCCGCGTCGCTCGGTGTAGCGAGCGGTGATCGTGGCATGTTCGCCCACGCTGCGCAGCCCAAGCGTGATTCGCTTGTTCGCCATACGGATCAGGGCCCGAGCCAAATGCTTGAGCGCCAACGTCAGGATTACCGGCCTGCCGCTAAGCTTCACGTACAGGGCGTCGAAAGATAGTTCGAGTCTGTGGCTGTTCGCAAGAAGTGCGACGGGTTGGAAACATTCCTTGAGCAGGCGGTCCAAGGCGATTTCGCTGGTCGTGAAATCGCCGCTCTGCAGCGCAAAGTACTCCTGGATTTCCGCCGTCAAATGCTCCAAAGTCAAAGCGCAGGCGTGCACGCTGCGCGCCAAGCGCTCGGGCGCCGCCAAGCTTTGCTCCAACACCGCCATGGTGGTGCGTAGAGCAAAGAGCTGGTTGCGCACATCGTGCCTGAGCTCGCGGGCTACCAGGGATAGGTCCTGCTCACTCAAGGTAACTCCAAAAGGCTAGGTTCGCTCCGGGGTAATTATACCCTGGCGGACCGCGTACAGGGTCAATTCGGCTACCTTGGCCACCCCCAGCTTCCCCATCAAGCGGCGGCGATGGGTTTCGACCGTGCCCGGGGCGATATCCAACACCTGGGCAATCTCCTTGCCGGTTTTACCTAGGGCAATAAGACGCAGGATCTCGCGCTCGCGCGGGCTGAGTCGGACTACGCCGGAACCGGGAGTCTGAGCCGACTGGCGATGGCTGGCGGCGATAAAGGCCGCTACTTTGGGGCTGAAAAAGGCCTCGCCACCGTTGACGCAGTGAATTGCCCGCACCAGATCCTCGGCGCTGGTGTCCTTGAGTACATAACCGCTGGCGCCCGCCTCCAGCGCCCGGCGCAGGTGCTCCTCGTCAGCGAACATGCTCAGGATCAGAACCCGGGTGGCCTGTCCCAACGCTGCGGTTTGACGCGTCACCTCCACACCGCTGGCGCCCGGCAGCGAGAGGTCCACTATGGCCAAGTCGGGCTTGAGCCGGCGAATTTCAGCCAACGCGCCCTCCGCGCCGGCGGCTTCGCCGGCAACCACGATTCCCGCCGCCTCGATCAGCCGGCGCAAAGCCTGGCGAACCAAGGTATGGTCCTCGACCAGAAAGACGCTGATTGGTTGTCTTTCCATCTGGCAAGCGATGCTGGCGAAAGCGCCAGCTTCAGGCCGCGGCCCGTTGGGTCAACGCTTGGCGCAGGAACTCAGCGGTGTAGGAAGCTCGGTCGGCTGCAAGCGCCTCGGGACTGCCGGCAAAAACGATTTCCCCTCCTCGGTCCCCGCCCTCGGGCCCCAGGTCGATTACATAGTCGGCGGTCTTAATCACGTCCAGGTTGTGCTCAATGATAATGATCGTGTTGCCGTTGTCAGCCAGCCGACCGAGTACATCCAATAGCCGGCGCACATCCTCGAAATGCAAGCCGGTAGTTGGTTCGTCCAGTATGTATAACGTGCGCCCGGTGGCGCGCCGCGCCAACTCCTTGGTCAACTTGATACGCTGCGCTTCGCCGCCCGAAAGGGTGGTCGCCGACTGGCCCAGATGGATGTAGTCCAGACCTACGTCACGTAGGGTTTCCAACTTCTGTCGAATTGGCGGCACACTGCCCAGAAAATCGATCGCATCCGCCACTGTCATATCTAGCACTTGGGCGATATTGCGTCCTTTGTATTGAATCTCCAGCGTGTCCCGATTGTAGCGCTTACCCCCGCACACCTCACAAGTGACATATACATCGGGCAAAAAATGCATCTCTATGGTTATGATGCCGTCACCTTGGCAAGCCTCGCAACGCCCGCCCTTGACGTTGAAAGAAAAGCGTCCCGACCCGTACCCCCGCATCCGCGCCTCGGGCAATTGAGCAAACAGATCGCGGATATGGGCAAACAGCCCAGTGTAAGTGGCTGGGTTGGAGCGCGGGGTGCGCCCAATCGGGCTCTGATCCACGTGCACCACCCGGTCCAGATGCTCGACTCCCTCCAAACTTTGGTAGCTGCCCGCGCGCTCGTGACTGTGATGGAGCTTTTGCGCCAGCGCGCGATAGAGAGTATCCAACACTAAGGTAGATTTACCCGAGCCCGATAGCCCGGTCACGCAAGTGATAACCCCCAGCGGAAAAGTCACGGTTAAATTGCGCAGGTTATTCTCCCGCGCGCCGCGCAAAATCAAATAGCGCGGCCCCAACGGCCGCCGGCGCGCGGGAGTTGCGATTTCGCGCTCGCCAGTCAAATAGCGCCCAGTCAGCGAGGCCGGCGCGCGCATCACCTCCGCCGGCGTGCCCTGCGCCACCACCTCTCCGCCATGAGCGCCGGCGCCGGGCCCCATATCGATTAAATAATCGGCCGCCAGCATGGTGTCGCGATCGTGTTCCACCACCACCACCGTATTGCCCAAATCGCGCAATCGCTTGAGAGTCGCCAGTAGGCGCTGATTGTCGCGCTGATGCAGTCCGATCGAGGGTTCGTCCAATATGTACAGCACGCCCACCAGGCTGGATCCGATCTGGGTGGCCAAGCGGATACGCTGGCCTTCGCCGCCCGATAGCGAGGCGGCGGCGCGATCCAGGGTCAGATAATCCAGCCCTACGTTGATGAGGAAGCTCAGTCGCTCGTTTATTTCCTTCAAAATCAAGCGGGCGATTTCCGCTTGCTGGCGATTGAGCTTGAGCTGAGCAAAAAATTCCGCCGCCTGCTTGACCGCCAGCGCCGCCACTTCGCTTATCGACTTGCCTCCGACCTTGACAAACAGGCTCTCGCGCTTGAGCCGCGCCCCGTTGCATTGAGGGCATCGGCGCAAGCTCATGTAACCCTCCAAGGCCTCGCGCACGCTGGGGGAAGTGGTTTCCTTGTAACGTTGGTCCAACCAGGCCAGCACCCCCTCGAACGGACGCCGGTAACTGTGGCGCTGGCCTAGTTCGAGCTCCTCTGCGCCCGACCCTTCCAACAACACCTTGCGCACCTTGGCGGGCAAGCTCTTCCAGGGCTGCGCCAGCGTGAAGCGGTAATGGGCCGCCAGCGCCTCCAACAGCGGCTGCATCGAACTGTGCGAACTCCAGGGCGCGATTGCGCCGTCGGCCAGGCTCAGCTCGGGATCGGGTACCACCAGTTCGGGATCGAAATACATCGTCGAGCCCAGCCCCGAGCAGCCCGGACAGGCCCCGTGCGGGCTGTTGAAAGAGAACATGCGCGGCGCAATCTCAGGATATGAGATCCCGCATTCCACGCAGGCAAAGCGTTGGCTGAAGTATATCGCCGTGTCGGCTCGCTCGGCTCGTTCGATCTTGAGCAGGTCCTGGCCGTAGCGGAAGGCCACCTCCAGCGAATCGGCCAGTCGCTTTTCGATCCCCTTGTGGATAGCCAGCCGATCGACCACTACCTCGATGGTATGGCGCTGATTTTTGTTGAGTTCGTAATCTTCGGCCAGATCGCGCAGTTCGCCGTCAATCTTGACGCGCACGAAGCCGGCGCGGCGCAAGTCGCGCAACTCTTTGCGATACTCGCCCTTGCGCCCACGCACGATCGGGGCCAGCACGAACAGGCGGGTCCCCTCCGGCCAGGCCATGATCTGGTCCACTATCTGCTGCACGCTCTGAGTAGTGATTTCGCGCCCGCAATTGTAGCAAAAGGCTTGCCCCACGCGCGCGAACAGCAGGCGCAAATAGTCGTAAATCTCGGTTATCGTGCCGACGGTCGAGCGCGGATTGCGTGAGGTGGTCTTCTGTTCGATCGAGATGGCCGGCGACAGCCCTTCGATCGAATCGACGTCGGGCTTTTCCATCTGCTCCAAAAACTGGCGTGCGTAGGCGGAGAGCGATTCCACGTAGCGGCGCTGCCCTTCGGCGTAAATAGTGTCGAAGGCCAGCGAGGACTTGCCCGAGCCCGACAGCCCGGTAATCACCACCAGCCGGTCGCGCGGAATTTCCAGATCCAGGTTCTTGAGATTGTGCTGGCGGGCGCCCTTGATAACGATTCGATCGGCCATCGCCAGCGGCCTCACGCCACCGCGCGTTCGCGGCGGGCGGCGGCCTGCGCGGCGAAGCGAATGGCGGCCAGCATACTGTCGGCGCGCGCCCGTCCCTGTCCGGCGATGTCGTAGCCGGTGCCGTGATCGGGTGAAGTGCGCACCCAGGGTAAGCCCAGGGTGACATTAACCGCGTGATCGAAATCCAGCATCTTGATCGGAATCAACCCCTGGTCATGATACATCGCTACCGCGCCGTCAAAGCGGAAGCGGCCGGCCTGGCGCACGAAGGCGGTATCGGGCGGCAACGGTCCCAGGGCGTCGATCCCGAGCGCTCGAGCACGTGCGATGGCGGGCTGAATGGCGTCAATTTCTTCGCGACCAAAGAGCCCGCCCTCGCCGGCGTGCGGGTTGAGCCCCAGCACCGCAACTTTTGGACAAGACATGCCATAGTGGGTCCGCAAGTGCTCCGCCAGCAAATCGATCGTATCAAAAACCAGCTCGGGATTAAGCCGCGCCGGGACCTCGGCCAAGCCGATATGAACGGTGGCCAATGCCAAGCACAAGTGGCCGCTGGTGAACATCATGCGGAAGCGCCGCACGCCTGCTATTTCGGCCAGCAGTTCGGTATGGCCGGGAAAATGATAGCCGGCGCGATTGAGCCATTCCTTGCTGATTGGAGCGGTCACCAGCGCCGCCGCCTCGCCCGCTACCGCCATCGCCGCGGCGGCGCGAATATAAGCGTAGGCGGCCGCCGCTCCTTCGATCGTGGGTTT
>DATGLK010000045.1 GCA_035294265.1 Candidatus Binataceae bacterium | reverse complement strand
GGACCCGCCAGTCGGCTGAATTAATGGGTACCGTGCATCTGTACGTCGATTACACCGCCCCCGTACAGGCGATCCGCCAAGAGCTCACCCGCCTGACCAAGGGCCTGCCGCAATGGGATGGCAAGGTCTGTGTGCTGCAAGTCACCCACGCCACCGAGCACAGCCTGGAGTTGCGAGCTCTGGTCAGCGCCAAGAATTCCAGCTTGCTGTGGGACTTGCGCTGCGCGGTGCGCGAGCAACTGCTGGAATTCATTCAGCAGAACTATCCTCAATGTCTACCCAGAACCCGCGCCGAGCTGGCGCCTGTGCCGGGGTCCTTACTCGGCGAGGGCCGTACCTTAAGCGCTCCAACGCGCCCGTGATGATGATGGTTAGGGCGCGCTCTCGCGCTTCGCGGAAGGTGAAGTTCCGGTGGGCGGCGGGGCAAGCATTCCCACTAACTGCGCCCGCTCCAGGATATGTCCCTTCATCGCGGACTGAAGCTGTGAGAAATCGGCATTTTTGACTGCGATATTTCGGTCCAAGGCGTACAAAGTAAAGTCATAGCGATTCGTTTGGCCCGGATGGCGCGGGCAGGGGCCGTCATATTTCAGATGGCCGAGCTGGTTGCGGCCCGGCTCTCCGATCCGCCTTGAAACACGGAAATCTCCGTCCCTGGCGGGCGGGATGTTGTACACAATCCAGTGGATGACCTTGTGGGGCGAAGTGAGGTCCTGCAGGGTCAGGGCCAGGCTTTTCGTCTCAGGCGGAACATCGGACCATCGCAGGGGTGGCGGAACGCTTTTGCCGCCTTCGGCGGCGCAGGCGTAGATCTGCGGAAGCCGGCCATTTGGCGGGAAGGCGGGACTATGGAGTTCCATCGCCAGCGCTCGAGTCGCGACGACACCGAACACCAGTACGAGAGCCGCCGTCAATCGAGGATGCGTCGCATGAGTGCTCTGATGCGTGATGCGGCAAGGTCGGCTCGGAGCAACCAGTCCCTTCATACCTTCCTCCCTGGCGGCACTTTCAGCCATTTTGGCAGCCTGCGCGCTTTGAATACTAAGTTGCCTCGATAGACTTCCAGGACGCGCTTCATGCGATTTCGCACGGACGAGTTGTCCAAAATTATGACCCGATCGACAAGTTTGAAAATCCGAACAAGGTTTCCCAGGCTACGTCCGTAGCGCCTTCGGACGTCGGCCGCTGGCACATCATGCCCGCCTTGGCTTACCCGTTCGCGGACCCGCTCGATGGCCAGTTCCGGGACTGCCAAGCCCGATGTAGACCACGCCGACGCTCCAGCCATCGGACCTCACGCGCTCGGTCAGCTTTATATGACGTCGCCCTGAAAGCGTTGTCTCGATCGCAAAGCTCCGGCGCTGCTCCAGGAGCTCGGCCGTGCGGCGAACCGTCCGGCGATCGGCTTGAAAAGCCCTGCTTTCTGATGACAGTGGGGAAAAATTGTCAACCAACTCATCCGGCTTTACGGTTCCTTCGACGTCCGCGGCCAAGTTGGGCGCATACGTGCTCTTGCCGGCGCCGTTGGGCCCGGCCAGCAGCCACAGCCATGGCCCGCCCCTCATCGGCGAGGCAGCTCTCGAAGAACCTCATCGCCCTCGTAACGCGGACCTCGAACCGGCGGCCATCGGCGGTTTGCTTGACCAGCCTTTCCTGGTTGTCGATGAAATAGACCGCCTCGCCGGCGGCGCGGAGTCGGCTGACAGCCTGTTCGGCGACGAATCGCCCTGCGTACTCGACGCGCTCCGAGAACTCTTCAGCGCGCGCCGATGCGTCGGGATCCGACCAGGCCACAAAAGGAAATATGCGCGATTCTCCCCCAATGTCGTACAGCACGTCCAGCGAGGCCACGAAGCGACGAACAGCAACGAGTGAATCGAACTGCCAAACGACTCGCGCGGCAGCGCTGCGCGACCGCTCTTTGCCCGTGAGCCTATCGACCTTGTGTTCCACGGCAAATCACCCCCCGGTTGTGACGCCGCGCCCGACTTCCACGAGGACGGGCGGACGCGGAGACCGCCCCCTTTACTCCGAACTGCCCTCGTCTTCCTCCTCTTCGCCATTGTCGCCCTCGTCGCGCTCGGCCAGCCCCGCCATCGCGCGCACGTGTTCGCCCGGCTCCAGCCGCACCAGCCGCACGCCCTGAGTATTGCGCCCGCTAACCCGCACCCCCTTGGCGTCGAGTCGAATCACCTTGCCGCCGTCGGTGATCAGCATCACTTGATCGTCGCTACCCACCTGGCGCACACCCACCACCTTGCCGGTTTTCTCGGTGACCTGCATGGTGACCACGCCCTTGCCACCGCGATGGGTCAGGCGATACTCCGAGGCCGGACTGCGTTTGCCATAGCCTAACTCGGAGACCGCCAGCAGGGTTTCGGTGTCGCGCACCGTGGCCATCGACACTACTTCGTCGGCCGCCGCGCCGTTGCCCGCCACATCCAGCTCCATCGCCTTGACGCCGTAAGTGCCGCGCCCCATCGGCCGCACCTCGGCTTCCTTGAAGCGGATGGCCTGGCCCTCGCGGGTGGAGAGCACGATTTCCTGATTGCCGTCGGTGATCCGCACGGCGATCAGTGCGTCATTGTCCTCCAGCAGGATGGCGATAATTCCATTGGCGCGCACGTTTTCGAACTGACCCAGCTCGGTTTTCTTGATCATGCCGCGCCTGGTGGCGAACAGCAGGTAGCGTCCCTCGCTTTCCTTGGGCACGGTGATGAAAGCCGACAGGCTCTCATTGGGCGCCAGGCTGAGCAGATTGGCGATCGAACGCCCCTTGGCGGCACGCCCGCCCTCTGGCAACTCGTGCGCCTGCAAGGCGTAAACTTTGCCCGCGCTGGTGAAGAAAAACAGCCGGTCGTGAGTGGACACCGCGACCAGGTGCTCGACGAAGTCCTCCTCGTTGGTCGAGGCGCCGGTCTTGCCCCGCCCGCCGCGGCGCTGGGTGCGGTAGAGCGACAGCGGCGTGCGCTTGATGTAACCGCCGTGGGTGACCGTCACCAGGACGTCTTCCTCGACCACCAGGTCCTCGATCGAGAGCTCGCCCTGATCCTCGATAATCTGGGTGCGGCGAGGATCGGCGAATTCCTCCTTGATGGCCGTGATTTCCTCCGCGACCAGCCCCAGCAGCTTGCGCTCGTCGGTCAGAATACCGCGCAGGCGCTCGATATTCGCCGCCGTCTCGCGATGCTCGCTTTCGATCTTGCCGCGTTCCAGCGAAGTCAGCCGGCGCAGCGTCAAATCGAGGATCGCCTGGGCCTGGAGCTGGCTCAGACTGAAGCGCGTCATCAATTGGCTGCGCGCCGACTCGGCGTCGGGCGCGGCGCGGATGAGGGCGATAATCGCGTCCAGGTTGCGCAGCGCGATCAACAGCCCGTCCAGAATATGCAGGCGGGCCTCGGCCTGGGCCAGTTCATGCTGGGTGCGCCGGGTCAGCACGCGGCGGCGATGGTCGAGAAAGGCATGCAGCATCTCGCGCAGATCAAGCTCGCGCGGCCGCCCCTCGTGAATCGACAGCATGATCAGCCCGTAACTCTGCTGCATCTGCGTCAATTTGAAGAGCTGATTGAGCACCACTCGCGGCTCGGCGTCGCGCTTGAGCTCGACCACGATGCGCATCCCGTCGCGGTCGGACTCGTCGCGCAAGTCGCTGACTCCCTCGATCCGCTTGTCGTTGACCAGTTCGGCGATGCGCTCGACCAGGCGGGTTTTGTTCACCTGGTAGGGAATTTCGCGCACGATAATCGCGGAGCGACCGCTTCGCTTGTCGGTCTCGATCGCCGCCAACGCCCGCATCATCAGGCTGCCGCGCTTGTTCAGATAGGCCTGCCGCACCGCCTGCCGCCCCAGGAGCTGGCCGCCAGTGGGAAAGTCGGGCCCGGGAATGATGTCGAGGATCTGCTCCAGGCTTAGGTTCGGATTGGCCACCAGCGCCAGCAACGCGTCGCAGACCTCGCCCAGGTTGTGGGGCGGAATGTTGGTGGCCATCCCCACCGCGATCCCGTCGGCGCCGTTGATCAGCAGGTTGGGCAGTTGCGCGGGCAGGACTTCGGGCTCCTTCTGGGAGCCGTCGAAGTTGGGGATAAAATCGACCGTATCCTTGTCGATGTCGGCCAGCATCCGCTCGGCCAGCCGAGTCAGGCGGCATTCGGTGTAGCGATACGCCGCGGGCGGGTCGCCGTCGATCGAGCCGAAATTACCCTGCCCATCAATCAGCGGGTAGCGCATGCTCCAGGGCTGGGCCATCCGCACCAAAGCTTCGTAGACCGCGGCATCACCATGGGGGTGATAGCTCTTGAGCACTTCGCCGACCACGCCGGCGCATTTGGAGTAGCGATGATTGGCCAGCAGCCCCTCGCGAAACATCGCGTAAAGAATCCGGCGGTGGACCGGCTTGAGGCCGTCACGCATTTCGGGCAGCGCCCGGCCGATATTGACCGACATTGCGTAGTCCAAATAGGACTGCCGCATGTCATCTTCGATATTGAGTAGCGCGGGTTCGTTGCCCAGCGGTTGATTGCCGTCGGTGGTTGCCATTTATTTCGTGTTCCGCTTAACGGGGAAGTCCAAGCCGCGCCTCGCGGGCGCGGCGCACAAATCCGGTGCCAGGGTAGCGAACGGGGGCGCGCCGCCCGCCCCGCTAAATGTCAAGGTTGCGTACGTTGAGCGCGTTCTCTTCGATAAATTGTCGGCGCGGCTCGACCTGATCACCCATCAGTTTGGTGAACATCTCCTCGGCCTCCTCCTGCGAGCCCACCCGCACCTTGAGCATCGAACGGGTTTCAGGGTTCATGGTGGTGGCCCAAAGCTGATCGGGATTCATCTCACCCAGGCCTTTGTAGCGCTGGATTTCAACGCCTTTTTGCCCCGCCACCAGCACCCCTTCGGCCAGCGCCTTGAGCGATTCAAGGTTGCGCGGCTGCTCGCCGCCGTTGACCACGAAGGGCAGCGGATAACTCTCCAGCTCCGGCTGCAGGCGGCGAATCTCGCGCAGCTCGCCACTGTGAAACAAGGTCAGATCCACCACCGTGGGAGCAGTGGCGCCATTGTGGGCGTGAGCCAAAATGGCGCGGAAATGAGTCTCGCCGTCGGCTTCGACCCGCACCACCATCTCCGTCCGGGCGCCAATCTCCTTTTGCAGAGCCGCGCCCAAATCACGCGTCAAGTCGCGGCTCTCGAAGCTGTCGGCGCCAAACTGGCGTTGGTTGAGTAGACGGGCCAGCGCACGCACCACGTCGCGCTGCTTGGAGCGCCGCTCCAGGGCCTCGAACATGCGGTCATAATACAACGCCTTGCGCGCCAGGGTCTTGAGGGCCGTGCCCTTGAGCTCGCGCGTCTCCTTGCCCCGTCCCACCGTCACGCTCAGCGCTTCGCAGCCGAGATCAGTCAAATACTCTTCTAGCGCCGCCTCGTCCTTGAGATAGCGCTCGTTACGCCCCTTTTTGGCGCGGAACAACGGCGGTTGGGCCACGTACAGATGGCCATTTTCGATGATCTCGGGAAACTGACGAAAAAAGAAAGTCAACAGCAGGGTCCGAATATGCGAGCCGTCGACGTCGGCGTCGGTCATGATGACGATGGTGTGATAGCGCAGCTTCTCAATGTTCTTCTCCGTGCTCACCCCCATCCCCAGGGCGGTAATCAAGGTGCGTAGCTCTGCGGAGGTCAGGACCTTGTCGATGCGCGCGCGCTCGACATTGAGAATCTTGCCGCGCAGCGGCAGGATCGCCTGAGTGCGGCGGTCACGCCCCTGCTTGGCCGAGCCGCCGGCTGAATCACCCTCGACGATGAACAGCTCGCTGCGCGCCGGGTCGCGCTCCTGGCAGTCGGCCAACTTGCCCGGCAAGGAGCCCGAGTCCAGCGCCCCCTTGCGCCGGACCAATTCCTTGGCCTTGCGCGCGGCTTCGCGGGCCAGCGCCGCCTCCATCGCGCGGGCCACGATTCGACGCGCGTCGGCGGGATTTTCTTCCAGGAATTGCCCGAGCTTTTCCGCCACCACCCCGGCCACCGCGCCATCGACCTCGGAATTGCCCAACTTGGTCTTGGTCTGACCCTCGAATTGCGGCTCGGCAATCTTGATCGCGATCACCGCGGTCAGCCCCTCGCGGGTGTCCTCGCCCTCCAGATGCAGGTCCTTGTTCTTGAGCAGGTTGTTCTTTTGCGCGTAGTTGTTGATGGTCCGGGTCAGGGCCGAGCGCAAGCCTGACACATGGGTGCCACCCTCAGTGGTGTGAATATTGTTGGCGTAGCTGAAGACGGTTTCATGGACCGCGTCGGTCCATTGCAGCGCGCAATCGATATCGATCGCCTCGCGCAGGCCGTGAAAATGGATCACGCCGTGCAGGGTCTCGCGACCCTGATTCAAACTAGCGACAAACTCCCGGATCCCGCCCTGGTAAAAAAATTCTTCGCTCTTGCCGGTGCGCTCATCACTCAGGTGAATCTTCAAGCCAGCATTGAGATAGGCCATCTCACGCAGGTAGCGCGCAATGATTTCATACTTGAAGCGGACCTCGGGAAAAATCTGCGAGTCGGGCGAAAAGGTGGTCTTGGTCCCGGTAGCGCGAGCGCTCCCGCGCACTTCGACCTTGGTCTTGGGCACACCCCGCTCATAACGCTGATAGTAAATCTGGCCCTCGCGTTTAACCTCGACCTCGAACTCCTCGCTCAGCGCATTGACTACCGAGGCGCCGACGCCGTGCAAACCGCCGGACACCTTATAGGCTCCGCGATCGAACTTGCCCCCGGCGTGCAACACTGTGTGGACCACCTCCAACGCCGAACGCTTCTCCGTCGGATGCATCCCTACCGGGATCCCTCGCCCGTTGTCCTCGACCGTCACCCGGTCGTCGCTGTGAATCACCACCCCGATCTCTGTGCAGTGACCCGCCAGCGCTTCGTCCACCGAGTTGTCGACGATCTCGATCACCAAGTGATGCAGTCCGCGTTCAGCGGTATCACCGATGTACATCCCGGGCCGTTTCCGCACCGCCTCCAGCCCTTCCAGGATCCGAATCGATTCCGCCCCGTATGCCTCAGAAGTTCGATTATTGGCCATATAATTAGGGAGCCCACCACGTCCCAACCAAGCATCAACAATATATTCCAGATAATAGTCTGAGTAAAGCCTCGACCGGCAGCTTATGAGGAATGTGTAAAACGATGGTTCTATTTTATAGCCGTCTTACCTAGTCAAGTGTGTCAATATTCTTTTGCGGTTTTCAGCGGTTTAACGAGATCGGATCGACCTTCTAACTCGCAATAATAGAATGCTGTACTAAACCTTTTTGGCGAGCGATGGCTGTGACCCTTCGCGCACGCGCTGAAGTTGGTCGGCGTAGCTAGTTGATAGCCTTCAACGACTGGAGGAAATCCTGCGGACCGGTGTACCCAACCAGGGTCTGAGTGATGCGACCCTGACGATTGATCAACACCACCGTGGGTACGCCCTGAATCGAGAACTGCTTTATCAGAGCATCCGTGGCATCGTCGGAATGGGTGAGATCGGCGCGAAAGACGGCGAATCGGCGCGCTTCTTGGAGCACGGAGCGATCGGTAAAAGTGGTCCGCTCCATTTCCCGGCACGGCACGCACCAGTCGGCGGAGAAATCGATAATAGCGGGTTGATGGCGCGCGCTGGCAGCCGACAGCAGGCTCGGGCTGTAGGCGGCAAACTCCAGATGGGTAGGCTGGCGGCTAAACCTGAGCAGGTAAACGAGGGCTGCCAGCGAGGCGATTCCAAGGGCCAGCTTGAGCATCCGGAAGCCATGCAATTGACCTCCAATGGGTGAGATCAAACCTAAATAGATTCCCACCGCGACCGCATAATAGGGCAGCAGCCCGATCAGCCGATCACCGGGAACTAGCGGTGCAACAAAATAGATCGCCAAACCGATCAGGATGAAGCCGAACAGATGTTCGACCCAGGCCAACCATTCTCCCGAGCGGGGCAGCCTGCGGATATTGCCGGCCGCCAGCGCCAGCGCGATGTAAGGCAACCCCAGACCAAGGGCAAGCACAAAAAAGACCGCCAGGCCGAATAGCGCACTGCCCCGTTGCTCGACCATCACCAACAAACCGAGGACGAAGGGACCAATGCAGGGCGCAGCCACCACCCCCATCCCCAGCCCCATCAGTAAGGCCCCAGCCATACCGGGTCGGGCCACCGCTACCCGGCGCATCATCCAGGCCGGCGGCTGCAAACTGAACCAGCCGAAGCTTGAGGCCGCCAGCAGGAGCATCATCGCGGCCAGCATCGCCAGCACTAAGGGTTGCTGCAGCAGTGCACCGAACAGCCCGCCGGAGAGCGCGGCCGCGGTCCCGACCGCGGAAAACGTTAGGCAGATTCCGGCCACATAAAGCAGCGCCAAGACCAAGCCGCCGCGAGTGCCGCGACCGCCCTGGTTACCGAAGTACGCAATCGTCACGCCGATCAGCGGATAAACACAGGGGGTCAAGTTGAGCGCAATCCCGCCCAAAAAGACCAGCAGGAAGCCCAGCCACAAGCCGTGGACAGCAAAAACCCGGCTAGCCGAGGGCTCTTGCGAAGCTAGGGCCTGCGACGCGGGGGCGGGCTGGGAATCGCTGCGGGCCGCGGCGAGCTGGTAGTGGTCTTGCACCGAGGTCGGCGGCAAGCACTGCACATCGTTGCAGGCCTGGTAATCCAGCTTGACGTCGAAGTCCACGGGCATTCCCGGCAACGGGCCGTCGCCCACCACCGTCATCGTGGCTGCGAACTTCACACTCCCGCTGAAGACCGCCAACTTTTCGCCTTTGGAGAAGGACGGCACGATTATCTGGGCAGGCGGATAGGTGACATTCCTCAGCTTGAGCAAGTCCGCTGGCGGGTTCACCGACAAGTGGGTGGGAATATAATACGGCTCCAGCGGATGGTCGGAATTGATGTGCCATCCCGAAGCGATGGTCACCCCCACGACGAGGGTCCAGGGCGCGTTGCGCCGGGAGCCTGGCTTCAACTCGGCCGCGCTCAGATGCACCACCTGGTTCGCGTGCGGCAAGGCCCTGGCCGGCGCTGCACAGACCAACCCGAAGATGGCCCACAGCATCAGCACAAGGTTGAACCTAAAACTCCTCACTCTTCTGTCACCGATGGGTAGGATTCGCGTCTAGCCGCCCGTCATCCGCGTTTAAGCCCCCCTTTGTGCAAAGCATTGTCAGGACACTATCCTCAACATGGCCTCACGGGACTTAAAAGGCGCCTCATCAAGCGGGCTCAGCTCGCGGCTTGGAGGTGACCCCCCGAGCTCAAACGCTTCCGTCGCGTTGCGGAGTACCGTTGTGCGAAGCCAACCGTCCGTCTTCCAGAGACAGTGGTAGCGCCTCGACCAGCTCCAGGCCGTAGCCGGTCAAATTGGCCAGGCGCGGCGCACGATCGGAGAGCAACACCATTTTACGAACGCCGATATCGCGCAGGATCTGTGCTCCAATGCCATAATCGCGAAAATCCCCGCCCACCGTATTGTCGGCTTGGGTGCTGGCCAACGGCGGCGACGTGGTGGGGCCACCCAATTCGGCTGCCAGTGCATTGAAACTTCGCTTAAGATACAGGATCACTCCGCGACCTGCCGCCGCAATCTGACGCATCGCCGCCGTCATCAGGGCGCGGGTATCGCGTTCCTGGTAGGCAAAGACGTCGCCGGCCAAATATTCCCGATGGGCACGAACCAATATCGGTTCGTTTGGGTCGACCGCACCCATGACCAACACCAGATGCTCGGTCAAGTCGACCAGATCGCGATAGACCATCGCTTCGAACTCACCGTACTCGGTGGGTAGGCGAGCCTGAGCTACGCGCTGCACCAGGGTCTCGATCCGCAAGCGGTACTCGATGATATCGGCTACGGTCAGGATTTTGAGTTTGTGCCGGCGAGCGAAAAGCACCAGGTCGTCGCGGCGCGCCATCGATCCGTCGTCCTTGAGAATCTCGCAAATGACGCCGGCGGGTTTCAAACCGGCCAAGCGCGCCAAGTCTACCGCACCCTCGGTCTGTCCGCTGCGCACCAGGACACCGCCCTCGCGCGCGCGCAAGGGATAGACGTGGCCGGGGCTTATGAATTCGTTGCCCAACGCATCCTCGCGCACGGCGTGCAGAATGGTAGTGGCGCGATCGCGGGCCGATACCCCCGACCCGGAAATGCGGCGGGCGTTGATTGAGTTGGTAAAGGCCGTACCCAGCGGTGAGGTATTGTCGCCCACCATCATGCTCAAGCCCAAGCGCTCGATCCGTTCCGCCGCCATCGGCAGGCAGACTAGACCGCGCCCGTATTTGAGCATGAAATTGATCGCTTCGGGGGTGACCTTCTCGGCTACCATGCACAGATCGCCCTCGTTTTCGCGCTGCTCGTCGTCCATCAGGACGACCATGCGCCCGCGGCGCAACTCCTCCAACGCGTCTTCGACGCTCGTGAACGGGGGCGCGATCTCGCGCGGCGTCAGGTCGGTGAACATGGTTTAAGCGGCGCCCGCCGCGGCTTCATATAAGGGGCCGAGGGCGGAAGTTACCTGGTCACATTTTACGTCGGGCCCGCAGCAGTGAATAGATGTGTCCTTTGGGTGCTACTCGACGGTCACCGATTTGGCCAGATTGCGCGGCTGATCGACGTCGGTGCCACGGTAGACCGCGATATGATAGGCCAGCAACTGCAGCGGTACGGTCATCAGCACCGGCATCAGCAGCCGGTTGGTGCTGGGCACCTCGATCACCTCCCAGGCCACCTCCTCCAGCTCGCTGTCTCGGGTGTCGGTAACCGCTATGATTCGCCCGTTGCGCGATTCCACCTCCTTGAGGTTGGACAGAGTCTTATCGAACACGTCGTCGCGCGGAATCAGGACCACCACCGGCAGGTTCTCGTCGATAAGCGCGATGGGTCCGTGCTTCATCTCACCGGCTGAATAACCCTCGGCATGGATGTACGAAATTTCCTTGAGTTTGAGCGCCCCCTCCAGCGCCACCGGATAATTGATACCGCGACCTAAAAAGAGAAAGTCGCTGGCCTTGCCGTACTTGCGCGCAATCTTTTCGATCTGCCGCTCGCGCCCCAACGCCGCCTGTATCTGGCTTGGGATAGCCATCGCAGCGGCCAGTAATTCGCGGCTGACGCTGTGCTCCAACCGCTCGCGGCGCTGGCCTAGGTGAATTGCGAACAAATAGAACATTTCGATCTGGGTCAGAAAGCATTTGGTCGTGGTGACGCTGATTTCGGGTCCGCACCGGGTGTAGAGCGCAGCGTCAGCCTTGCGCGCAATCGAGGAATCCAGCGTGTTGGTCAGGGCCACGACATAACTGCCGCGCCGGCGCCCCTCCTCGATCCCGGCCAGCGTGTCGGCGGTTTCGCCCGACTGGGAGACCGCCATGATCAAGGTCTGCTCGTCGATGGGAGGCCGGCGGTAGCGGAATTCGGCCGAATAATCGACCTCCACCGGGATTTGGCAGAGTTCCTCGAGGATGAATTTGCCAATTAGCGAGGAGATCCACGAAGCGCCTGCGCCCAACATCACGATTCTGCTGATCGGGCGCCCCATCGGTGGCAGCACTTCGCCTTCGAAGCCGACCTGGCCATTGGCGGCATTGGCGCGTCCGCTCAAGGTATTAATCCAGGACAGCGGCTGTTCGTCGATCTCTTTGCGTAGATAATGGCGAAAGCCGCCCTTGGTAGCGGCCATCGCGTCCCATTCCACCGTCCGCGGCGCGCGCGACACCGGGGTGCCGTCAAAGCGCATCAGCCGCACCTGCTCGGCGCTAATTTCGGCCACCTCGCCATCTTCCAGCACTACAATCCGGCGGGTGTGCTCCAGCAGCGCCGGAATATCGGAGGCCACGTAGTTTTCGCCTTCGCCCAGACCGATTACCAGCGGCGTCGCGCTCTTGGCCGCGACCAGTTGGCCGGGGGCGGTCTCTGACGCCGCTACGATGGAGAAGGAACCACGCAGCTCGCGCACCGTCTTCAACACCGCCTCGCACAGCGTGCTGCCAGCTTTAACTCGCTCCTCAATCAGGTGCGCGATCACCTCGCTATCGGTCTCCGAGCGCAACCGATGGCCGCGACCGCTCAGCGCCTCGCGCAGCTCGACGTAATTCTCGACAATGCCGTTATGAATGAGCGCTACCGGACCGGCCTGATGGGGATGGGCGTTTTCCTCCGAGGGCCGTCCATGAGTGGCCCAACGGGTATGACCAATGCCGACCACACCGTGAATGGGCTGGGCCGCCAGCAACAGCTCCAGATTGGCCAATTTGCCTACCGCGCGGCGCAGTTCCAGGCGCCCAGCGCCGTCGATCAGTCCGATTCCCGCCGAGTCGTAGCCGCGATATTCCAACCGCTTCAGCCCACCCAGCAGAATAGGCACCGCGTCTCGGTCGCCTGCGTATCCTACAATGCCGCACATCTGGCCTTGCCTCCGTGCTCTTACTCGTTAGCCTTACCCGGCCGCTGGCGTGTCCCGCGATGGCGTTGATGCCAGGTGCGGGTCCAACCCTCGCGTTCGCGCTGGGGATGGTGCGAGAGGGCCAGCGCGCCAGCCGGCACATCGCGCACTACGGTGGTACCCGATGCCACATAGGCCTCGTCCCCGATGCTTACCGGCGCGATTAACTGACTGTCGCAACCCACCATGCAGTGATCGCCGATCCGGCTTTGATGCTTATCGTAACCGTCGTAATTGACCGTGATCACGCCGCAACCGATGTTGGTCTGCTCACCGACGGTGACATCGCCCAGGTAGCTGAGATGGCTGGCTTTACTGCCCTGGCCGATACGGGCTTGCTTGGTCTCCACGAAGTTGCCGATTCGATTACCCCCGCTCAGTTCCGTACCTTCGCGCAGATGAGCGAAAGGACCCACTTCGCATTGCTCACCAATGCGGCAGCGCTCGGCGCGCACACCTAGCTTGAGATGGCTGCCCGCACCCACGCTAACCTCGCGCAGCCAAGCGGTACCGTCGATCCGCACGCCGGCGGCGATGCGGCTGGCCCCCAAGATCTGCACGTTGGGACCGATTATAGTATCGGCGCCAATCTCCACTTCAGGGTCGATGTAGGCGGTGTCGGGATCGACCAGCGTGACGCCCGCCGCCATCAGGCGGCGGTTGACGGTCTTGCGGATTTCGGCATTCACCTGCGCCAACTCCTCCAGGGAATTGATCCCGACAAATTCCTGCGGGTCGGCGGCGCGAAAGCCGCCTACCGCCAGGCCGCGCGCGCGCGCGATTGCGACCAAATCGGTAAGATAAAACTCGCCCTGCGCGTTGGCGCTGCTGATCGCGCTCAGCCCTTGGCGCAAAAAATTCGCCCCGGCAACGTACACTCCGGCGTTGATCTCGCGCAGCGCGCGTTGCTCGCCCACCGCATCGCAAGCTTCGACAATGGCCGCTACCGCGCCGCTGGGTTCGCGAATGATGCGGCCGTAACTGGCTGGTTCTTCCAACTCCAAGGTGATCAGGGACAACGCCATTTTGCCGGCGCGATGGTGTGAGAGAAGCTGGGCCAACGTGGCAGCGCGTAGCGCGGGAACATCACCATAGGTAATGAGCACGTCCCCGCCAAACTGCGCCGGCATCGCCGCCATCCCACAGCGCGCGGCATCGCCCGTGCCACGCTGAACGGGTTGGGAGGCAAAAATCACCTCGCGCCCGGGGTAGGCACGCGCTACCGCCTCTTGAACCAAGTCGGCCTGATGACCCACGACGATCACAACCGGCGCAATCCCCAGCTCGAACAGCGGCGCCAGCGCACGCACGATCATCGGGCGCCCGCCGACCTCGTGCAGCACCTTGGCCCGCGCCGAGCGCATCCGGGTCCCCAGGCCGGCGGCGAGCACTAACGCGGCGGTGGGGGTAAGTGGGTGCTCAGCGAAGTTTTTTGAATAGGGCATCGAGTTGGCGACGGGCATCGGTGGCGGACGGTTGTGGCTGCCCAACCGTGGAAGGGCGGAAATACTCGCAGAAGTTAGCCCGTTGTTTATCCACCACTCGCTCCGCCTGCGGCTCCCGACAGTCATTATACTGTCCAGGCTGGTAATGGCCACAATTAAGGCAACTGTGGAGAGCGGTCTCACAGCCGGGACAAAGCGCTCGAAATTCGATGCGCTGGATAACGTCAATTTCGCCCGCGCATTTCCAGCACCGCATGATCGGCACACTTTTGCCCGTAATATCTCCCTGATAGCATAGCGGAGAGGGAGCTGGCGGAGCGAGCATGCTGTCCGAAATCGAGTCCTATAGCAGTTATTTGGCCAAAGTCGCGCGCGCCGCGCCCAATACCGTGGTGGCTTATCGGCGTGATCTGACGGCTTTTTGCCGGTTTCTGGCCGACTCCCGACAGACTGGGCATGCGCCCGCCCCAGACCAAATCACGCTTGATGATGTTCGGCGCTACCTAGGCCATGTGATGGAGCATCACAGCCGCGCCACCGCCAGTCGCCATTTGGCCGCCATTCGCAGCTTTTTCCGTTACCGCGAAGTCGCTTTGCAGACTTCCAACCCGACCCGCGGCTTGCGCACCCCCCGTCGCGAGCAGCGCCTGCCCGCGGTCCTGCCCGAGCGCGACATCCCGACCCTGATCGGCACCGTGGCGGCGACCGACGAAGCGGCGGCTTGGCGCGATCGAGCGATTATCGAGCTGCTTTATTCGTGCGGTTTGCGGGTGGGGGAGTTGGTCGCGCTAGACTGGGGCGATGTCGATTACGACTTGCAGTTGGTTCATGTCCGCCAGGCCAAGGGCGGCAAGGAACGGCTGGTCCCGGTGGGTGAGGTGGCCCTGCGCGCGCTCGATCAATGGCATCCCCATCAGCCCGCCGCCCTCGCCACCGGCGCGATCTTCACCAACCAACGTGGCGGGCGGCTGAGCCGGCGCGCAGTGGAGTTGATCGTGCATCAGCGGCTGCAGGCAAGCGGGTTGGGAACGCCCGCTACGCCGCACACCTTGCGCCATTCCTTCGCTACCCATCTGCTCGATCATGGGGCCGATCTGCGCGCCATCCAGGAGATGCTGGGACATGCCAGCCTGGCCACCACTCAGCGCTACACGCATGTCAGCGTCCAACGCTTGAAAGAGGTTTATGCCCGTGCCCATCCGCGCGCCTGAAGCAAACCGCATTCGCAGCACCACTATCTTGAACATCCGCCACGGCGACCGGGTTGTGATGGCGGGCGACGGCCAGGTCAGCCTGGGTCAAACCGTAATGAAGCATGGCGCGCGCAAGGTACGCAGGCTGCACAACGACCGGGTGCTGGCCGGCTTTGCCGGCTCGACTGCCGACGCTCTGACCCTGTTCGACAAGTTCGAGAGCAAGCTGCAGGAGTTCAACGGCAACCTGCGCCGCTCGGCGGTGGAGCTGGCCAAGGACTGGCGCACCGATCGGGTCTTGCGCCGGCTGGAGGCTATGTTAGTGGTGGCGGACCTGGAAAGCTCGCTGCTGCTCTCTGGCGGGGGCGATGTGATCGAACCTGACGACGGCGTAATGGCGATTGGCTCGGGGGGTAATTACGCCCTGGCGGCGGCGCGCGCGCTGGTGAAATGGGCGCCGCAGTTGAGCGCGCGCCAGATGGCCGAGGCGGCGATGACGGTGGCGGCCGATATTTGCGTGTACACTAACCGTCAGTTCGTAATCGAGGAACTCTAATTTTGAAGTGGGTTGACTGAAATGGCAGTGGCGCAGGTGATGACTCCGCGCGAGATTGTCTCCGAGCTCGACCGCTACATCGTGGGCCAGCACGAGGCCAAGCGGGCGGTGGCGATAGCCCTGCGCAACCGCTGGCGACGCCAACATGTTCCGCCCGAGCTGCGCGACGAAATCTCGCCCAAGAATATTTTGATGATCGGGCCCACCGGGGTGGGTAAAACCGAAATCTCGCGCCGCTTGGCGCGCCTGGCCCAGGCTCCATTTCTCAAAGTCGAGGCCTCCAAGTACACCGAAGTTGGATACGTGGGCCGCGACGTGGAGTCGATCATCCGCGATCTGGTCGAGACCTCGGTCAAGATGGTGCGCGAGGAAGAGCGCCAGCGGGTCGCGGTGCGAGCGCGCGAGCTGGCCGAGGAACGGCTTTTGGATTTGCTCTTCCCTCCGCCCGCCAAAACTCGCCGGCCGGCCGGCGCTAGCGCCGAAGGCCATCTATCGCCCGCCCCTGCCGACGACAGCCATCGCGATACTCGGGAGAAGCTGCGCAAGCTGTTGCATGGCGGCCATCTGGACAGCCGCGAGGTCGAGATCGAGGTCAGCGCCCAGGCCACCCCGATGGTCGAGGTCTTCACCCCGCAAGGGATGGAAGAGATGGGTGTCAACATGAAAGATCTCTTCAGCCAGTTCATGCCCAAGAAGACCAAGCGGCGCACGGTCAAGATTCCCGAAGCGCTGGAGCTGCTGACCCAGGAGGAAGCGGCTCGGTTGGTGGACATGGACCAGGTCGCGCAGGAGGCGATTACCCGAGCCGAGCAAGCCGGAATCGTGTTTATCGACGAAATCGACAAGATTGCCGGGCGCGAGGGCGGGCGCGGTCCCGATGTCTCGCGCGAGGGCGTGCAGCGCGATCTTTTGCCGATCGTCGAGGGCTCAACCATCAACACCAAGTACGGCGCGGTCCGCACCGACCACATTTTGTTCATTGCCTCGGGCGCCTTTCATACCTCCAAGCCCTCCGACCTGATTCCCGAATTCCAGGGCCGCTTTCCCATCCGGGTGGAACTCAAGGCGCTGGGGCACGATGACTTCATCCGGATTCTGACTGAACCCGAAAATGCCCTGCTCAAGCAGTACACCGCGCTGTTGCGAACCGAAGCCTTGGAGTTGAGCTTCACTCAGGACGCGGTCACCGAGTTGGCCAAAATCGCCGCCGCGGTCAACGCGCGTTCGGAAAATATCGGGGCCCGCCGCCTGCACACGGTGCTGGAGCGGCTGCTGGACGACATTTCCTTCACCGCCCCAGAATTGAGTGAAAAGCGAGTAGCGATCGATAGCGCCTACGTCCACGAGCGATTAGACCCGATCGTGCGCGACGAGGATCTCTCACGCTATATTCTGTAGCTTCACAAACCAAAACCGGCCGGGGTGGAGTCAGTGGAAGATTTGATTGAACGCGCGCAGGTCCTGATCGAGGCGCTGCCTTTCATCCAGCGCTTTCGCGGCACCACGTGCGTGATCAAGTACGGCGGTCATGCGATGCTGGCCGACGAACTCAAGCAGGGCTTCGCCCAAGACGTGGTTCTGCTCCATCTGGTCGGGATCAAACCGGTGGTAGTGCACGGCGGCGGGCCGCAGATTTCCGATCTGATCAAGCGGATGGGTTTGCAATCCAGCTTTGTACGCGGCCTGCGCGTGACTGATCAGGCCACCATGGAGCTGGTCGAAATGGCGCTGGGGCGCATCAACAAGGAGCTGGTGATGCTGTTGGGGCGCCATGGCGGGCGCGCCATCGGCCTGTCCGGACAAGACGGTAACCTGCTGCTGGCGCGCAAGCTGCGGATGATGCTGCACGACGCCCAGGGTTTGGCCAGCGAAGTCGATATCGGCCTGGTGGGCGAAGTGGTAGCGGTCAATCCCGAGCTGCTGCGGACCTTGCAGGCCGCGGATTTCATTCCGGTCATCTCGCCGGTGGGCTGCGACGGCGAAGGCCAAAGCTACAACATCAACGCCGACCTGGTGGCCGGAAAGCTAGCCAGCGCGCTCAAGGCCGACAAGTTGATGCTGATGACGGACGTGGCCGGAATTGTCGACCGCGACGGTCAACTCATCTCCACCCTGGAGGCCTCGCGCGCCAGCGCACTAATCGCCCAGGGTGTGATTTCCGAAGGGATGATTCCCAAGGTCGAATGCTGCATCGAGGCGCTGGCCGCGGGGGTGGGCAAGACTCATATTGTCGATGGTCGCCTCCTGCATGTACTGCTGCATGAAATCTTCACCCGCGCCGGAATCGGCACCCAGGTGGTGAGCAGCGCGACCGCCACCCCCAGCCTGGTTAACGCGGCTTGAAGCCGCGGCTCAGCGAGCGCCGGCCCACCACAGGAGCTATCATGACCAACGCCGAGATCGTCGATCTTACCCATCAGCACCTGGTCAACGTGTACGGCTGCCTGCCCGTGGCGCTGGCCCGCGGTGAGGGTACCTATCTCTATGACGTCGAGGGTAAGCGCTACCTGGATTTTTTTTGCGGCTTGGCGGTGACCAGTTTGGGCCATTGCCATCCCGCCGTGGTCGACGCGATCAAGCGGCAGGCCGAAACCCTGATTCACGTCTCCAACGTCTTCCATACCGAGCCGATGGCACGGCTGGCGGCCAAGCTGTCGGAGAGCTTCCACCAGGCCAAGGTGTTCTTTTGCAATTCGGGAGCTGAGGCTAACGAGGCCGCGATCAAGCTGGCTCGCCGCTGGGGTAGCGCCCAGAGCGAGGGGCGCTTCGAGATCATCGCGATGCATAACTCCTTCCATGGCCGCACCTTGGCCACGCTCAGCGTCACCGGTCAGGAAAAGTATCACCAGGGCTTCTTGCCGTTATTGCCGGGCGTCAAGCTGGTGCCCTTCGACGATGTGAGCGCGGTGGAATCGGCCTTGAGCGGGCGCACCGTAGCGATCATGGTCGAGCCTATCCAGGGCGAAGGTGGGGTCGTGGTGCCCCATCCCAACTATCTGGCCGCCCTGCGCGCGTTGTGCGATCGCCATCGCCTGCTGTTGATTTTCGATGAAGTTCAGGTCGGCGTCGGACGCACCGGACGGCTCTATGCGCACCAGCACGCCGGGGTGCGGCCCGACATCATGACTCTAGCCAAGGCCCTGGGCGGCGGCCTGCCGATCGGCGCGATGCTGGCACGGCCAGAGGTCGCCGAATGTCTCAGTCCAGGCAGCCATGGCACCACCTTCGGCGGCAATCCGGTGGCCTGCGCCGCGGCTCTGGCGGTGATGGAAACTATCGAGCGCGAGGGCTTGTTGGAAAATGGCCGAACCCTGGGCAACTATCTCATGGAAGGGCTACGCGCGCTGGATCGCGCTGGCGACACCATCAGGGAGGTTCGCGGTCAGGGCATGATCATCGGCGCGGCGTTGGCCCGCGACCCACGCCCGGTGGTCGAAGACTGCCTGCGCCAGGGGCTCATTCTCAACGCCACCGCCGGTAATGTGATGCGCCTGTTGCCGCCACTTAATCTGACTCGCGCCCAGGCCGACGCCGGCCTGGAAATGATCGGCCGGGCGCTGGCGGCAACAAGTCAATGAAACGCGATTTTTTGGCCCTTAGCGCGCTTCGCGCGGATGAAGTCGAGGCCTTGCTCGATCTGGCCGCTTGGCTGAAAGCAGACCTCAAACACGGCCTGGAGCATCCCTATCTGCGCGGCCGAACCATGGCGATGATTTTTCAGAAGCCTTCGTTGCGCACCCGCCTGACCTTCGAAACCGGCATGGGGCAGCTCGGCGGCCACGCCATCTACCTTGGACCCAACGAAGTCGGCCTGGGCGAACGCGAAGCAGTCAAGGATGTGGCGCGCAACCTCTCGCGCTGGGTCGATCTGATCATGATTCGCACCTTCGCCCATCAGACTGCGCTGGAACTGGCGAACGAGGCCAGCGTCCCGGTGATCAACGGCCTGACCGACCTGCTCCATCCCTGTCAGCTCCTGGCCGATCTGCTGACCCTACGCGAGCGGCGCGGCCCGTTGCGGGCGCAATGCGTGGCCTTCGTGGGCGACGGTTTCAACCTCGCTCATAGCTGGATCGAGGCCGCTACGGTGCTGGGGATGCAAGTTCGCCTGGCCTATCCCAAAGGCTATGAGCCGCGCCCGGAGTTTGCCGCCCAAGCGCGGCGCGCGGGCGTGATGCTGACCAACGACCCGGCCCAGGCGGTGCGCGACGCCGACGCGGTCTATACCGACACTTGGACTTCGATGGGGCAGGAGCAGGATGCCGAGCGGCGCTTGCGCGATTTTGCCGGCTTTCAGCTCAACGCAGCCCTGATAAAGCTGGCCAAACCCGACGCGCTGGTGATGCATTGCCTGCCCGCCCATCGCGGCCAGGAGATAACCGACGAAGTGATCGACGGCCCTGCCTCGGTGGTGCTCGAGCAGGCTGAAAACCGGCTGCATGCGCAGAAGGCCGTGATGCTGTGGTTGCTCAAGCCCGAAGTGGCGCGGCGCGGCGTCTAATTCAAACCAAAAAAGGCAAGGGGCGCTGGGATTGCTTCGGCGCGCGATAATCAATGGCACAAGAGCAGATTCGTAAACTGGTGCTGGCTTATTCCGGCGGCCTGGACACCTCGGTGATGCTGACCTGGATCAAGGAGCATTTCGGCTGCGAGGTGGTGGCCTACTGCGCCGACGTCGGGCAGGAAGAAGAGCTGGCGGGACTGGAGCAGAAGGCGCTGGCGACTGGGGCAAGCAAGCTTTATGTCGAAGATCTGCGCGAAGAATTCGCACGCGATTTCGTCTTCCCCATCCTGCGCGCCAATGCCCTGTACGAAGGATATTATCTGCTCGGCACCTCGATCGCCCGGCCCGCGATCGCCAAGCGCCAGGTCGAAATCGCCTTGCGCGAAGGGGCCGACACCGTAGCCCACGGCGCCACCGGCAAGGGCAACGACCAGGTCCGCTTCGAGCTCACCTTCGCGCGCTTGGCGCCCCAACTGCAGGTGCTGGCACCTTGGCGCCATCCGCAATGGGAGTTCAGCGGCCGTGGCGCGATGGTGGCTTACGCCCAGACCCGTCGCATCCCGATTACGATCACCGCTGAAAAGCCTTATTCCATGGATCGCAACCTGGTTCACGTCAGTTACGAGGGCGGGATCCTGGAGGACCCCTGGCGCGAACCTTACGAAGACATGTTTCGCCTGACCACCTCACCTCAGCAGGCCCCCGACCAGCCCGAGTATGTCGAGGTCGAGTATCTGCACGGCAACCCGGTGGCGCTGGGTGGCGAGCGCCTGCCGGCGGCCACCTTGATCCAGCGCGCCAACAGCCTGGGCGGGCGCCACGGGGTGGGACGGGTCGATCTGGTCGAAAACCGCTTCGTGGGAATGAAATCACGCGGCGTTTACGAAAGCCCGGGCGTGACCATCCTGATGCACGCCCATCGCGCGGTGGAACAATTGACCCTGGACCGCGAGCTGCTCCATCTGCGCGACTCGCTCATCCCGCGCTACGCCGAGATGGTTTACAACGGATTCTGGTTCGCACCCGAGCGTGAAGCGCTGCAAGCCTTAATCGATCACGCGCAGCAGGCGGTCAGTGGCGTCGCCCGGCTAAAGCTGTATAAGGGGCAGGTCGCGATCGTCGGGCGGCGTGCCGAGCATTCCCTGTACGATCCCAAGCTGGCCAGCTTTGAGGAGGCAGGCGGCTATCGCCAAGCCGACGCCGAGGGGTTTATCCGCCTGAACGGGCTGCGCTTGCGCGCGCTGGGCCCGTCGCGCTAGTCCGGGTCTCGTCTAAATCTATACTCCCTCGGCCTGCGCCGCGCCGGAAGGAACAGAATAATGCGTGCCTTCGTGCGCCGATTCAATCTTAAAGGACACCGCTATTTTGGTTGTGCGCTCCCGCCGTGGCTAAACTTGCGCCGACCAATCGATAGCCCGGAGAAGGCACCTATTCACTGTCAGGTATGGTAAACCTTGGTTAGGCCTTCAGCAAAACGAGTCGAACCACCAGTGCAGGGGTCGCGATGGCTAAAGTCATAAGCTTCCCACGGACACAGCGGCCGCCGGCCGAGGAGGATGGCCAGCGCTGTCCGCGATGCGGCCACAAGGCCAACGTGCATATTCGTCACCCTGACGGCAGCCGCAGTTGCGCGGCCCGGGGCTGTCCCTGCAAGTCAGCCGCTAATCCGGAGCCGCCTTGGGACCGCCCAAGCCGTGCCTGATAAATTTGACGACCGCTGCCTTGCGCCGCGCCAGCGCGCCTTCGCCCAAAGGATTCTCCGCCCCTAGCCCCTCCAGCATCGGTGTGAGCAGAAAGTAAAAGAAGATCTCGGACATCACGCTCACAATGATATCCAAGGGATCGCGCTCAACGATTCGGCCGGCTTTTATATCGCGCTTGATGTTGCTGTGCACGGCCTCCATCAGCGGCCTCAAGTGGCGTTGCGTGAACTCACGCACCCGCTCGCGATCGTCAATCAATTCGCGCGTTACCAGCAACAGCCAGTAGCGATCAGTCGCCATCAACTCGAACAACCGATCGACCAGCGCAGTCAAACGCTGCTTGGGCGACAACTCGCTGGGGCCAAAGCTGGGCAGCGCGGCCAGACCTTGGACCCGCTCCATCGCCCGCTTGAGGACCTCCTCATAGAGGTCGGCCTTGGAGCCGAAATAGTAAAATGGCAAGGCCTTGTTGACCTCGGCGCGGGCGGCGATGCGATCGGCGCGCGCCCCGCCAAAACCCACGGTAGCGAACTCCTCCTCGGCGGCGCGCAAGATCGCCTCGCGCGCCTGATGGGGCGCCAGGCGAGGCTTGAGCGTCCGTTTTTGGCGCGGCTTGGTCGTCGTGCTCACAGCGATCTCAACGGGCGAATGCTCCGCAAGGTACTCACGCCGTGTCCATCTGCGCACGATGGCACGTCGCAGCGCTAGCTTTCAAAATCGCCCCGCACCTCCCACGCGTCCGTCAAACCTCCACGGGGGGCGCGTTGGGCGAACGGTAGCCCTGTGCCATCAGCCGGCGCACGATCCGCTCGCGGGCCGCCAGCGCGGCCGGCGACAGGGGTTGGCTGAGCCCGGCATCTTCCAGAAAGGGCGCGATGAGAAAGTAGAATAACACCTCCGCCAATAGCGTGATCACTACTTGTACCGGCGGTAGATCGGCGATGATCCCTTGCTCGATACGAGCAGCGATTATATCGCAAAGTCGACTAAGCAACGGAATGAAGTGGTCACGCGCCGTGTCTCGCGCGCGAGCCCGATCGTCGATAAGTTCGCGAATCAGCAGGCGCAGACTGTTAGGGTCGCGTGACGCGAATTCAAACAGATTATGCAACAAATCGCGCAGCCGGGTGTCGGCGTCGGCGGTGCTGCCGGCATGGGCGGTGAGCACTTGACCCAAATGCTCCCAGACCTGGCTCATCACCTCGTCGTAAAGGTCGGACTTGGAGCCAAAATGATAAAAGGGTAGCGCCTTATTGACCCCGGCGCGGGCCGCGATGCGCTGGGCCCGAGCCCCGCCAAACCCGGCGGCCGCGAACTCCTGGGCCGCCGCTTCGAGAATCGCCTGACGGGCGGCTTCCGAAACCGGTCGTCGGCGCGGCGCGCCGCCCGTTTCCTTCACGCTCTTTCGCTTCTTCATCTACCCAACCCCGCAAACCACGCCGCGGTGGGCGCGCGCTGCCCATTGCCTACACTTTGACGGATTTATAAGCAAGCCGACGATAGCTGCGCTCTTGTCTGGTCCATCCCCCGGGTGACCGCTCGGTGACACAGCCCCGTCGTCCACTTAAGCTTAAGATTTAAGCAAATGCTTAAACAAGATGCGGCACTTGCCCCTTCACCTCCTCTACTCTTTATCCAAGCGCGTCTTTGAGGCAAGCTCCTTGAGGCTTGACTGTGAAAACACGCACCCCCAAAACAGGTTCTAAGCGTAGCCTAATCCGCGGCCGGTTTACAGCAGGTCGCCTACCCGAGGTCGAGCGCTTTACCGCCTCGCTGCCGTTTGATCGCCGCCTGTATCGCCACGATATCCGCGGCTCGATTGCGCACGCCCGCATGCTGCATAGGGTGGGATTGCTCAGCCGGGCCGAGGCCCAGCGGATCGAGCGCGGTTTGCGCCGAATCGAGCGCGAGATCGATTCAGGCCACTTCGAATTCAACCTGTCGGATGAGGACATCCATCTGGCGATCGAGCGCCGGCTGACCGCCCTGATCGGCGCTGCCGGGGCCAAGCTGCATACCGCGCGCTCGCGCAACGATCAGATCGCGTTGGATTTGCGCCTATACCTGGCCGATGAAATCGAAGCGATCGCGGGTGAGCTTGAGGCCTTGTGCGCCAGCTTGCGTACGGTTGCGCGTCGCGAGCTGGAGACTGTGATGCCCGGTTACACCCACCTGCAGCGCGCTCAACCCATCACCTTGGCCCATCATGCGATGGCCTATGTCGAGATGTTCATGCGTGACCGCCAGCGCATGGAACAGGTGCTGGCGCGCACGCGGGTGATGCCGTTGGGGGCGGGCGCTCTGGCCGCGACCACCCTGCCCATCGACCGCCGTGTGACGGCGCACGAACTGGGGCTGCGAGAATTGGCGCTCAACAGCCTGGATGCGGTTGCCGATCGCGACTTCGCGGTGGAGTTTTTGGCCGCGGCGGCGCTGTGCGGAGTGCATCTGTCGCGCTTGAGCGAAGATCTCATCCTATGGGCCAGCAGCGAGTTCGCTTTCGTCGTCCTACCCGATGAATTCTCCACGGGCAGCTCGATGATGCCGCAGAAAAAAAACCCTGACCTGCTGGAACTCTTTCGCGGCAAGTGCGGCCGCCTGGTGGGCGATCTCACTGCTCTACTGGTAATCCTCAAAGGGCTGCCGATGGCTTACAACTCCGATCTGCAGGAGGACAAGGAGCGGGTCTTCGACGCGGTCGATACCTTACGTCCGATGCTGGTTTTGATGGCCAAGCTGTGGCCGCGCCTGGACTTCAACCGCGAGACCATGCGGGCCGCCGCCGGCGGTTCCGGCCTGGCCACCGATATCGCCGAGCATCTGGTCGAACGCGGCCTGCCCTTTCGCCAGGCGCATGAGATAGTCGGCAACTTGGTGCGCCAGACCTTGGCGGCGGGCAAGCGGCTGGAGGACCTCAGCGAGGCCGAGCTGCGCCAATACTGCGGCCCCCACGCGCGCGGCCTCAAGCAGCGCCTGAGCGCATCGATTTCGGTGGCACGCCGGCGCACCCTGGGCGGTCCGGCGCCGGCCGTGGTGAGCCGGCGGCTGGCCCGCCTGGAAAAGCGATGAAGCTTTTGGGATGGGCAACCACGTGGCTGCTGGTGTTGCTGATAGGGTTGAGTGGCTGCGGGATCAAGAGCCGGCCGGTCCCGCCCCAGTATGCACAGCCTATAGCCATCAGCGACCTGCGCGCGCAATCCACCGCCCACGGGATAATGCTACGATGGAGCCGTCCTCTACATTTCGTGGGAGGCGGCACAATCCGCAATCTGGCGGTATTTCGCATTTATCGGTCCTCCGACCGCACTCCGCTGGCGCTGATCAACGCGCTGCCGGTGACCGATTTGCAGCGCTTTCGCCAAATCCATGCTTTCAGCTACCTGGACACCACAGCGGCCATCGGGACCCCTTATCGTTATGAAGTCGTGGCAGGTACTACCGATGGTTACGAAAGTTCGCCGTCCAATGTCGTAAGCGTGGTTCGAATTCGTCCTACTCCCACCCCCAATCCACTCAACTATGTGCTGCCCACTCCCTCGCTGCCCCCCTAGCCGGCAAATGCACAACCCCGCGTGGTACATCTGCCGGATTCGGGCTAGCTCGTCTTATCCGCCCGCCGCCGCGCCATCCGTCGGACCACCAGCGCCTTTGCCCACCTGCCCCCCTGTGCTAAAACCAACGCCAGCATTAGCTAAGTCCCCGCGAACAATAATTAAGCCGCCCCGATGCATTATTTCGAGTATCACGACGACGAGCTTTTTGCCGAACAGGTTGCGATTAGGGAAATTGTGGCCCGTGTCGGCACCCCGGTCTATATCTACAGCGCGCGCACCCTGCGCCGACATTTCAGAGTCTTTGACGAAGCTCTGGCCGGCAGTCCGGATCACCTTGTCTGCTATGCGATGAAGGCGCTATCCAATCTGAGCATCCTCAAGCTGTTCAGCGAGCTGGGCTCAGGGTTCGATATCGTCTCAGGCGGGGAGCTGATGCGCTGCCTGCGGGCGGGTGGCGATCCCCGCAAAATTGTCTTTTCCGGCGTCGGTAAAACCGACGAGGAGATTGCGGCGGCGTTGGCGGCTGAAATCTTGATGTTCAACGTCGAGTCGGCTCCCGAACTGGAGCGTATCGCGGCGGTGGCACGCCGCGCCGGGCGGCGCGCGCCGATTAGCCTGCGGGTCAATCCCGATCTCGATCCCGGCACCCATCCCCACATTTCTACCGGCCATCGCGACAGCAAGTTCGGCGTCCCGCTCTCCCAAATCGGCCAATATTATACCCAGGCTCGCGCTCTACCCGAGCTTGAGGTGGTGGGCCTGAGCACCCATATCGGCTCTCAGATAACTGACACCGCGCCCTTCGGCGAGGCCGGCCATAAGCTGGCGCGAATCGTCGCCGACCTGCGCGCTAGCGGAATCAGCCTGCACTATCTCGACTTGGGCGGCGGCCTGGGGATCCCCTATCAGGAAACTCCGCCCTCGCCCGCCCAGTACGCCCAAGCCCTGCTGGCACCCCTCCAGGGGCTGGGGCTGAAGCTTATTGTCGAGCCTGGTCGAGTGTTGGTCGGCAATGCCGGGATATTGGTAACACGGGTGATTCACCTCAAGGAAACCGACGTCAAGCGCTTCATCGTGGTAGACGGCGCGATGAACGACCTGATTCGGCCGGTGCTCTACGAGGCTTATCATGCGATCTGGCCGGTGCATCGTGCAGCTCGTCCAACGATTGTGGCCGACGTCGTGGGTCCGGTGTGCGAAAGCGGCGATTTCTTCGCCTTGCAGCGCGAACTGCCAGCAGTTAAGCCCGATGAGTTGCTAGCGGTGATGAGCGCCGGCGCCTATGGTTTTGTGATGGCCTCCAATTACAACAGCCGCCCGCGCGCGCCCGAAATCCTGGTAGACGGCACCACCGTCCATGTCATCCGCGAGCGCGAGAATTTCGAGGATCTGATCCGGCACGAAAAGCTGGTGGAGTTCGCGGCCTGAGATGGCGATTTTGGAATTCACCAAGATGCATGGCTGCGGTAACGACTACATTTATGTGATCGCCACCGCCCAGCGGCCCGCCGATCCAGCCGCGCTGTCGCGCCGGCTGTCCGATCGTCGTTTTGCCATCGGCGGCGACGGCTTGATCCTGCTGGGGCGAGCCAAGGACGCCGACGTCAGCATGGAAATCTACAACGCCGACGGCAGCCGGGCCGAAATGTGCGGCAACGGTATCCGATGCGTGGCGCGGTTGGCCTACGAGCGGGGACTGGTGCGCACCAACCCGGTGACGATCGCCACCGACAGCGGGTTCAAGCGAGTATGGCTGGAATTCGAGGGCGCCGTGGCTTGCACCGCCACCGTCGATATGGGCGCGCCGATCCTGGAAGGCCACCTGATTCCGGTCGCCGCCACCGGCCAGATTATTGCTCATCCGCTGAGCGTCGATGGGACCATCTGGCCCATCACTGCGGTCTCGATGGGTAATCCGCATTGCGTGGTGCTGGTCGAGGACGAACGCCTATTCACGCTACCCGAGCATGAATTCGCGGCCCTCGGCCGCCGATTCGAGCACCATCCGTTTTTTCCTCATGCCGTCAATACCGAGTTCGTTCTGATCGAGAGCCCCGCGCGCTTGCGCATGCGAGTGTGGGAGCGCGGTTCGGGCGAGACGCTGGCCTGCGGTACCGGTGCTTGCGCCGCCGTAGTCGCGGTCGCGCTCAACCATCGTGGTGGCCGCCAAGCCCAGGTCGCCTTGCGCGGGGGCACCTTGGGTATCGAATGGCGCCAGAGCGGACCCGATGCCGATCACGTCTTCATGAGCGGCGAGGCGGTGAAAGTTTTCAGCGGGCAGGTCGAGCTGGAGGCGCGCGAACTGGTCGCGCTCGACTAAGGCCGGGCGGGCGCTGGACTGCAGCTGGGGAGGGACACAGCAATGTTAACTGGAGCCTGGTCTGCGATCGTAACGCCTTTTCGTGAGGGCGCGGTCGATGAGCGCGCCTTGCGCGAACTCATCGAATGGCAAATTGACGCCGGCGTGCAAGGGCTTGTTCCCTGCGGATCGACCGGCGAGTCGGCTACCCTCAGCCACGGCGAACATGAACTGGTGATCCGGATTACGGTGGAGCAAACCCGCCGGCGCGTGCCGGTTTTTGCCGGCACCGGTTCCAATTCCACCGCCGAAGCGGTCAAGCTGACAAATTTCGCCCGCGCGGTGGGAGCCGACGGCGCGTTGCTGATCTCGCCCTACTACAATCGCCCTACCCAAGAGGGAATTTTCAACCACTACAAGACCATCGCGCAAAGCGCCGACCTGCCACTGATCGTCTACAATATACCTAGTCGAACCGGCTCCAATGTCGCGCCGGAAACGTTGGCGCGCTTGTGCCAGTTCAAGCAGATCGTGGGGGTCAAAGAAGCCTCGGGCTCGCTCGATCAGACCTCCGACATCCGCCGCCTGTGCGGCGAGCGCCTATCGATCCTTTCCGGCGATGATTCGCTCACCCTACCCCTGATGGCAGTGGGCGCCACCGGCGTCATCTCCGTCCTGACCAACGTGATGCCAGCGCAAACCCGAGCCCTGGTCAGTGCGGCGCTGGAGGGCGATTATACCCGCGCCCGCGAGCTGCACTATCGCCTGTTGCCCCTGGTGCGGGCGCTGTTCGTGGAAACCAACCCGGTTCCAGTCAAACATGCGATGGCGCTGATGGGCAAATGTACAGCGCAAGTGCGCTTGCCGTTGGTGGAACTGACCGCCGCCAGCGCCGACAAAGTGCGCGCCGCCATGGCCGAAGCAGGGCTGATCTGAGGCGCGTCGACTAAGCTTAAGCAGCTAAAAGGGGAAGAAAAACGGGTCGTACATGTTCATCTGCATGGCGGCGTCCTGATTGAGTTCGGCGGTCTGACGTTGCTCGGCCGCCAGTTGCTGCTGAACGAGCAGATTCTCGTAGCGCTGGTAGGCCGCTTCGTCTCCCTTATAGACGCACATACAGGCGTAGGGGTCCGCGACCCAGTAGCGGGTCGAGCCGTCGCGCCCCTTGTAGTAGCGCAGTTTCAAGGGCGGCAGCGATTGCAACAAACTTTCCTTCTTGGGTGTGTCTGCCGGAATCATGTGGAATCCCGCTGCCGCCAGCATCGTATCGAGCTGGTCGGCCTTCTGCTGCGGCGATTCTTCGAATAGCGAACAGGCGACCAGCATGCAAATCGGCAAGGCCAGCAGGAAAAAGCGCATGCCACGCCGGATGCGCAAGTCGCGAAAGCTTTTCATTCCAACACTCCTTGCAACTATCTGCTACTAGCATCGCCGCGCCCGCAAAGAAACCGCCTCATCAGCCCGCACCCATTGGCACGCCTGTGGCTGAGGTTGGCAAAACAGCCTGGCAGTCTATAATCGGAGAATGTCAGGTATGATCCTTAGAACGTTAGCCATCGCCTACTTGGTGGGCCTGATGGTGTTTTTGCCTGCCTTGCGCGGGGACGCTGCCAATCCCGCCAGCAATGCGCAAAGCCAAGCGCTGACTAATTATCTTCACCGCCATCGCCTACCGTTGGTGGGAGCTGAACTTATCCCCCATCCCGGCGGCAAGCCCCAATTGGTCCTTTTCGGTTTTACCGCGACCAACTTTGGCAAGCATGACGCGGTTACCAAGGCGCGCCGCTTTCTGCACAACGCCCCGGTCACGGTCACCAACCGGATTATCGTGCGACCCGAGCTGCTCTCGCTCAAAGCGCCCGTGCCCGCTGCTCGGCTTCACGGCGGCAGCGCAACGGCTTCCAATAACGAAATCTCAGCCTATGAGAATCAGGCTCAGCAGCAGTACGCGCAGCAGCAGTACGCGCAGCAACAGTATGCTAATCAGGGTGCCGGAAGCACGCTGAGCACCGTGCTCCCGCTGCTGGGGATCGGCGCGGCCATCCTGGGACTGGGGATGGGCTTCGGCAACTTCGAGGGCGGGATCGGAATGCCCTTTGGCTATTATGGTCAACCGGGCTATGGTCCCCCAGGTCCCGGCTACGCTCCTTATGGGCCGCCGCCACCCCCCGGCTATCCACCATACGCGCCGCCTCCGGGCGGCTACGGCGTCTTCCCCTGAAGGCGCTCGCCCCAACCTCGGCCTTGGGGTTCGCCCCGGGCCGATCTAAATCATGTGGCTCAAGCTTTGCTGCCGGCGAAGTAACATTACACAAACCTTGTTATAGTTCCTTGAGAAAGCCGTTCTGAGCCAGGAAGAATGGCTTAAGCCGCCGCCGTGTTTCCCCCAGCCCCGATTTATGTTAGGCAAATAGCAGGAGCGGCGTTCAAAAGTGCAGATTCGGCTAGCTAACCGATTGACCCAGCTTCCACCGTATCTTTTTGCCGAACTGGACCGCTTAAAGCGCGAGGTCCAAGCGCGCGGGGTGGATGTCATCAGTCTGGGAATCGGCGATCCAGACTTGCCCACACCCGGTTATATTATCGAGCGACTCAAGCGTGCTGCGGATAATCCGGCCAACCATCGCTATCCTGATTACGAAGGGCTGCATGCCTTCCGAGCTGCCGCTGCCACTTGGTACAAACGCCGGTTTGGCGTCGATTTCAAGCCCGCAAGCGAGGTTTGCGCCCTGATCGGATCCAAAGAAGGGATCGCGAATTTTGCTACCGCAATGGTCGATCCGGACGACGTGGTGTTAATCCCTGACCCGGGGTATCCGGTTTATTTCTCGGGCTGCATTTTCAATGGCGGGCAGCCCTATTTCCTGCCGCTACGCAAACGCAACGATTTTCTGCCCGATTTCGACGCGATCCCCCATGAAATCGCGCGGCGGGCAAAGTTACTGTGGCTCAATTATCCCAACAACCCCACCGGTGCTACCGCCGATCCCAGCTTTTTCCAGCGGGCGGTAGATTTTTGTTTACGTAACCAGATCGTACTAGCTCACGACTTGGCCTACTCGGAAATCGCTTATAACGGTTATCGCGCTCCCAGCGTGTTCGAGGCTGAGGGTGCCGCGCAATGCGCGATCGAGTTTCATTCGCTATCCAAGACCTTCTCGATGACCGGATGGCGGGTTGGCTTTGCGGTGGGCAATCCCGCCTTGATAGCTGGTCTGGGTCAGGTCAAGACCAACATGGACTCGGGGGTGTTTCAGGCGGTACAGGAGGCTGCAATCGCGGCGCTGGAGGGCGGCGACGAGGTTTTGCGCCAATACTGCGCGATTTACCAGGAGCGACGCGACGTGATGGTCCAAGCGCTCCAAGCTCTTGGCTTGCCCTGCGAGACTCCGCGCGCAACTTTTTACCTGTGGGCGGAAGTGCCTAAAGGCTACACCTCGGTCTCCTTTACTGAACGGGTTTTGAAGGAAGCTGGCGTGGTAGTCACGCCTGGCTCTGGCTTTGGCAAAAGCGGAGAAGGCTTTGTACGGTTATCGTTAACCTTGGGTACGGAAAGACTAAAAGAGGCGGCGGCAAGAATCACCAATCTCCGGCTGTAAACGGCGGATGCCCCATCGGGCTTTCATCGGAATCGGCACTAATTTAGGCGATCGGGCGGCGAATTACGCCGCGGCACTGGCGCGTATTGGCAAGTTGCGCGAGACCAAAACGATCCGCCAATCTTCGATTTACGAAACCGATCCGGTGGGTGAGTTGCCCGGTCCCTTTCTCAACGGCGCCATCGAAATCGAAACCGAGTTAAGTCCGCAAGTTCTGATGGCGCAGTTGCTGGCGGTGGAGCGCGCGATGGGACGCAAGCGGCCGGCCAAAGCCAAGCCCGGCAAGCATCTGCCCCGCATTATCGACCTCGACCTACTTTTTTATGATAATGAAGTCATCGAGTCGCCAGGCCTGCGAGTGCCTCATCCCCGCCTACACGAACGCCGTTTTGTGCTGGCTCCGATGAGTGAGCTGGCTCCGGCTTTGATTCATCCCCGGCTCAATGCCAGTATCTCCGAACTGCTGGCGGGTCTGAAGTCGCCGCAGCGAGTTTCCTTAAGGCGCGCCGACTCGTTCAAAGCGGGGCCGGCGCGAGGAGAGATTGTATCGCGATGAAGTTTTTCCTGGATTCCGCCGACCTGGGGGAGATTCGCGAGGCAGTGGGGTGGGGGCTGGTCGACGGGATCACCACCAACCCCAGCCTGTTAGCCAAAAGCGGGCGAGCTTATGCCGAACTCTTGTGCGAAATCTGTGACCTGGTCGACGGGCCGGTGAGCGCGGAGGTGGTAGCTACCCAGGCGGCCGAGATGCTGGAGGAAGGACAGAAGCTGGCCCGCCTCCATCGCAATATCGTGGTCAAATGCCCAGTCACGGTGGAAGGACTCAAGGCTGCCAAGGCGCTTGGCCAGCGCGCAATTCGAGTCAACGTGACCCTGGTTTTCTCACCCCTACAAGCTCTGGCCGCAGCCAAATGCGGCGCCGCTTTCGTCTCGCCTTTTGCCGGGCGGCTGGATGATATCGGCCAGGATGGGATGGGGATGGTGGAGCAGATCGTGCGGATCTACGCCAATTATCATTTCCCCACCGAGGTCCTGGTGGCCTCGCTGCGCAGTCCCAATCACGTCTTACGCGCAGCTCAGGTCGGTGCTCACGTCGCTACCTTACCCTTCGCGGTGATGAGGCAGATGCTACACCATCCTCTGACTGACTCCGGCCTGGAGCGCTTTCTGACCGATTGGCGCAAGACCAAGCAGACCATCTGATCTCAGCCCAATGCTCCATTGATGGGATGGGCGCCCGCCGGCGCGACGATCGGTTATTGGCGCGCGGCCTTGGGCCCGCCCTCCAATCATGCTCTGAGCCTGCCAGGTTCCTGTGCCGGTATCATTTTGAGCGGGGATGGCGACGATGCTGACGCGAACCGAGAGCGAGTTGTTGTGCCAGGTTGGCGCGGGGACACCGATGGGCAACCTGCTGCGCGAATACTGGATGCCGCCTGCACTGCGCGCGCAGGCGTTGCAGTCCGATGATGCGCCGGTGCGGGTCCGCCTGTTGAGCGAGAACTACATCGCCTTCCGCGCGTGCTGGCCTTGCGCTTCCCAGCCGCGACCAACTGGCGGGATATCGACCCGTTCAATCCGCCGCCCAACCCGCCGACTGAGGCTCGGCGGTACGGCTTTGGTTGGCGCAATCCCTCAAACGAGAGCGCAGGCGAACCCTGGACTTCTGAGTTAGGGGAACATTTCGCGCCGTTAGTGCCGTTGCCGATAATGGGTGCTAGGTTGGTTGCGTGGCTGTTCGATCTATGGTCAGCTATCAGCCCGATGGTTTTGCCGCTAACTCTGATGGGGGTGAAGGGGCCCTCCGCGGAGCGGAGATTTTGGCCGAGCGCCGTGGAGGCACGGAAGACTTAACCTGGAAGCGAGCCTGAGAAAGTTTGGAGCACTTTTTGCTCACGCGCCAGTAGCTCAGGTGGACAGAGCAGCGGCCTTCTAAGCCGCGGGTCGTGGGTTCGAATCCCGCCTGGCGCGCCATCGGCCAGCGATTTGAAACGGTGGTGAGTGTAGCTCAGTTGGCAGAGCACCGGATTGTGGCTCCGGTGGTCGAGGGTTCAAATCCCTTCACTCACCCCAGCGCTTTTTGTGTAGGTGTGGGCCGTTAGCTCAGTTGGTAGAGCAGCTGACTCTTAATCAGCGGGTCCGGAGTTCGAGTCTCCGACGGCCCACCAAAAGATCCCCAAAAAACAAAGACTTTTTCTGAGAGAAACGCGGACATCGCGGCACCAACTGACCGGATTGTCCGCATTATGTCAAGGGTCGTACATTCGGTGCCGGGACGAAAGCCTCGCCGGCCTTCTCACTCTCGCCACGTCTTTCCCTACCCTGAGTTTCGCCATGCCACTGGGCCGACCATTCAAGGCCAAGCAGAGTCGGGCCAACGGCATTGGGCATATCAAACAGCCATACTTCTTTGAAGCTGGCCGGAATCTTTCCCCCTTGGCTGAGGTTGTTAAGGATCGCCCGCACGCGGTTCCCCAAGTCGATCAAATTCGGATGCTGCACGCCATGCTCGTTATCGTAAATCACAAGCCAGTAGGGCGGATATCTGCTTCTCAAATGCTTTTTAATTATGCGCTTCAGCCCGGCGTACGGTTTGTATCCATGCCGCGGATTGTCAATGTCTTGCAGCATCACGCCGGGAGCTATTTCGCGAACCGGAAAGGGTGAGAAATCTTGATAGCCGCGTGGAAACTTCACCGCCGGCGTCGAGAATAGCGCCGTAATTTCGATGTCGCACAAGTAAGACTTGTTGTTGTCGTAAACCGAAAAGTCTGCATCGCCCGATCCAGGCTTGTTCCGGCGAACCCAAACGAGCTTTGGAGAATGCGCCTGGTTGTATTGTTCCGTAAAATGAACCCAGGTACTGGGCTTCCTTGAGCTCAGTGAAATCGGGACTTGACTTACCGGACGAGTATGACCGTTTTAGATACTCCTCCGCTCCCATCTTATCGTTCTCTGCGTCGGCACATCGAAACAGGTCCTCAATTTTCTTGAGCATTTCGCCGCCTCACTACGCAAGGACGATTTACTGGGCCGAATCGGCCGACGCCGCCGTAAGCACAATTCGCTCAGGGACCGCTCCGCCCTCGAAAGCGGTCTTCCTGACATAGACACTTGTGATCGGGGCGTTTGGATCGGGCGAATCGAAGCGATACGTGCCCTTGGTTTCCTTGCCCTTGTCGAGCACTACGGTTATCGGTTTCACCCGGCACCTCCAGCTAATCGACGCCATGACACCGAAGCGTCAGCCGTGTAGAATTTAGCCGAAATTGGCGAAAAACGGTATCGGACGATGGCTAAATCGATCACCAAGACGAACCGGCCCCGACTTACGCTCGATATACCTCCCGCGCTACGGCGCCGCATCAAGGTGGCGGCCGCCGCCCATGACCTCTCGGTCTCGGATTATGTAACGCGCATTTTAGATCGGGCCGTGCCTGGCGGCCGCGCGCTCAAGAAAAAGGTCGACGGTACCATCACAGCGGATACGGTTCGCCGCTCGGCTGCCTTACGCGCCGAGCGGGCAGTCCCTTTCGCTGATGACTCTGCCGGCCTGATTCGAGAGGTCAGGCTGGAACGCAATGACCAACTCTGAGCGCTGACACGGTGGTCTTCGATGCGAGCGCCGCGCCCAGGCGGATCGAGCGGCAACCGTACGACGCATCCGAACGGCTCGAAAAATGGCCGAAACAGCGTCGGCGCCTGACCGCGCTGGCGCTGTTTGCCTATGAAGCGAAAGCTGCGGCATGATCCGCATTAGCCATTTTCAACAACGACCAGCGACATTGCGAGAGACCACGCTATGTCCCAAGCCACTAGAGAGATCGATGCTAAAGGTCGCACCATCCGCGAACTTCTCGGCGGACGCAAATACTCGATTGACTACTATCAGCGCGAGTACAAGTGGCAGCAAAAGCAGGTGTCCGAGCTGCTGGAAGACCTCGCGGGAAAGTTTCTCGAATCGTACGAGGAAGGGCATGAGCGCAGCGCCGTCGCGGAGTACGGCCACTATTTTCTTGGATCGGTCATCATAAGCGACAAGGATGGACGCAAATTTATTATTGATGGCCAGCAACGGCTCACCACCCTCACCCTGCTGCTGATACATCTGCACCATCGTCTTCAGGACCCCGCGCAGAAGGGCCAGATTGCAGACCTGATTTTTTCCCAGAAGTACGGCAAGCGCTCCTTTAACCTCGACATCCCCGAGCGCGTCACATGCATGGAAGCGCTATACGCCGGCCAAGGTTTCCCCGACGCCGATCCGCCCGAATCCGTCGCGAACATTCTTGGTCGCTACAGCAACATCGAGGAACTATTCCCCGAGAAACTCACTGGGCCGGTGCTTCCTTATTTTGCCGACTGGCTAATCGAGAATGTCCATCTGGTCGAGATTACCGCCTATTCCGACGATGACGCCTACGCGATTTTCGAGACGATGAACGACCGGGGGCTCTCGCTTACGCCAGCAGAGATGCTTAAGGGGTACTTGCTCACCAACATCTTTGACGTGGAGCAGCGGACTCGGGCAAGTCTTGTTTGGAAGGACCGCGTACAGGCACTCGCCGAACTTGGCAAAGATGAAGACGCTGACGGGATCAAGTCATGGTTGCGCAGCCAGTACGCCGATAGCATTCGCGAGCGCAA